>CAZIRO010000063.1:0-14052 GCA_964541595.1 uncultured Acidobacteriota bacterium | reverse complement strand
CTGAAATGGCGTCCGCAGACGTTCGATGAGGTCATCAATCAGCAGCATATTGTGCTCACCCTGCGTCGTGCGGTCGAAAAAGACCGTATTGCCCATTGTTACCTGTTCTCCGGTCCGCGGGGTTCTGGCAAGACGAGTCTGGCGCGTATCCTGGCGAAATCGCTGAACTGCACACGCGGCCCGACGGTGCAGCCCTGTCTTTCGTGTACGCCCTGTGTGGAGATCGCACGCGGGCGTGCCGTAGACGTCCTGGAAATCGATGGCGCGTCCAACCGGGGCATCAACGAGATCCGCAACATTCAGGAACTCATTCGCTATCGACCCGTTCGGGGACGTTACAAGGTCATCATCATTGATGAAGTCCATATGCTGACCCCTGAAGCGTTCAACGCGCTGTTGAAGACCCTGGAGGAACCTCCGGAACACGTGGTGTTTGTCCTCGCGACCACGGAACCCCGCAAGGTACCGGTCACGATTCTTTCCCGCTGCCAGCACATGGAGTTTCACCGCATCCGCGAGGATGATATCTACCGCAGGTTACTGGACGTTGCCGAAGCGGAACACATCGAAGCCCACCCGGACGCGCTGCGCCGGATTGCACGTGCAGCCGACGGGTCCCTCCGGGATGCACTCAGTCTCCTCGATCAGGCGCGTACGTTTGCGGACGGCCCGGTGACTCTGGACGTCGTTACGCAGATCCTGGGACTGACCGAGCCGACGCGTATCCTTACGCTGGCGCGGTATCTGGTGAGCGGTGATACCGCCCAGGCGTTGCCTTACTTCCACGCGATTTTGCGGGAAGGGTACGACATCAAAACGGTGGTCGATGACCTGTTGGATTTCTTTCGGACGGTGTTATGGGCACGGTTCCAGCCGGACGAACCGGTCGTCATCGTGCACAATCCGGACGTACAGGCGGCCGTGCAGGAGATACTCGAACGTTTACGTGAAGAAGACGTGTTGCGTATCTGCCAGCAACTGCTCGAGTGCGCGGACCGTCTTCGGTATAGTGAAACTCCGCAGTTACACGTTGAACTGACGCTCGCTCGCATTTGCCAGTTACCGCGTCTTGTGGAGATCGAACAGTTACTCGATCACTGGATTCAGGGCCGTCCCTACCAGTGGCATCCGGATACATCGGCTGAACCGGCGGAACCCGGTGCCCCGACCGCACCGGCACCGTCCGCACGCCGGGACCAGCCGCCTCCCGCACAGCCGTTGCTTTCTGCGGAACCGTCGCAGGAGACAGTATCCGCTACGCCGTCCGGTGAGTCGTCTGTGGAGCAGTTTCTGCGATGGTTACGGGATCAGCCGGAGTACGCGCTCCTGTTTTCCCACGTCACCGGCTGGGAGGTCCGTGAAGCGGACGGGACCGTAGTCCTTTCGATGCCCGCCAGCTGGAAATCCGCTGTGGAGATGGTGCTGGCGCAGAAACAGGCGGGATTGCGCCGTCTCATGCACGAACGACTGGGTCGGGTGTATACCATCGTTCTCCGGGAAACGGAAACGAAAGCGGAACACGGCGGCTCCCTGGAGGGGGTAAACGACCTGCGGCAGGAGGTGGAACGGGATCCGGACGTCCGTCGATTCCTGGACCGTCTGGGAGGCAAAATCGTACGGGTGGACCGGTCATAGGGGTGACCCGATCGGGAGGAGTCGCCCGCACATACCGTGGCCGACGCAGCATCGCGACCGTTGCACGGCGTGCTGGTGCCCGTCAAGGACGCGGCCGGGCGCGATCGGTCGATCGACCCGACCGTTCCTTGTGTCGACATTAATTCGGGAGGGTGGCATGACCGAAACCGTGGATATCGACCGCTGGGTGCAGATGGCCGAGGCAGCGATTGCATCCCGGGCGTATTACACGGCGCGGGCATACCTGGAAAATGCGATGCGGCACCATGCGGATGATCCCCGTGTTCTTGCCCTGTTCGGATATGTGCTGGCCATGGGGTTTCGCAATTATGTGGAAGGCATCCGGCATATCAGCCGGGCGATTCAGATCGAAGAATATCAGCCCCGCTGGCACGTACTCGCGGCCGAGGTGCACCTGCGCTGGCACAACCGCAGGGCCGCGCTCGATGCCCTGAATCGTGCATTGACCTGGGATCCGCAGTACGGTCCCGCATGGGAATTACGTCAAAAAATGGGTATCCGCAAACGTCCTGTGTTGCCGTTTCTGCCGCGCAGCCATCCGATCAACGTCTGGCTCGGAAAAATTCGGCATCGTTTGTGCAACGCCCGAAAGACCTCGGGTAGTGCCCGATGAAACATCTACCGTCGCAGCCATATCTCGGTGTCGGGATTCTCAACGACCCGATCCACGGATACATCCGTTTCACCGTTCCCCTGACCGGGCGCGACGAGGTCACGGAAAAGGACATCATCGACCACCCATGGGTTCAGCGCCTGCGGTCCATTTTCCAGTTGCAGAGTGCACGATGGGTGTATCCCTCTGCGGAACATACCCGGTTTCAGCACTGTATTGGAGCGATGGCCGTTGCCGATCTGTGGGCACGGCAGGTGTATCCCTCACTGCGGGCGGTCTGTGCCGATACGCCATCCTTCGGCCTTGTCCAGGCGCTGTTGCGGGTAACCGCGTTGTTGCACGATATTGGCCATGGACCGTTTTCGCATTTCTTTGAAGAGAACTATCTGCGTCCCCGGGGATTCAGTCATGAACAGATCGGCGCCCGCATTGTGACGACAGAACTCGGGGATCTCATCCGGGGGATCCGGCGCACGCCGGACCACACGCTCGATCCCGGAGAAACGCTGCAACCGGAATGGGTAGCCTATCTCATGCAGAAAGGTCGTGTCGAAAACCCCACGATTCCCCGCTGGGTGCGTATGCTCGCGCCGATCTTTGGCGGTGTGTACACGGCGGACAATATGGATTACGTACTGCGGGATTCCTATATGTGCGGCGTGGCCATCGGGCCTGTGGATATTCACCGGCTGCTGTATTACACGTTTTTCACACCGGAAGGCCTCGCCATTCATCGCGCCGGTAGCCAGGCGCTGTTCATGTTTCTGACTGCACGCATTTACCTGTACCAGAACGTCTATTACCACCGTACGGCCCGGGCGATCGACCTGCAGATGCGGGACATCTTTCCGGAGACCATGGAAGAACTCGTGCATGCGCCTCCGGAACACCACCCGGAAGTGTATCACCGTTTGACCGACTGGTATATTCTGGAGACCGTTCGGGACTGGATCCATGCGCCGCCGAACAGTCGACGTTACCGCCTTGGCAAAGCCTGGCAGAATCTCCTGGAACGGAAGATCGAATGGAAGAGCGTCTATGAAACGACATTGACGCTGGCCACCGCGGACCATCTGCAGACGCTCCGGATCGGTACCGAAGAGTGGGAGGCAATGATCCGTTCCGCACTTCCGGAATCCTTGCGGGGTCTTGAACTGCGGGTGGACATGGCAATGAAAGATGCGCGGCCGTTGAACCCGTTGCAAATGGGGTCGCATCAAATTTACATTTACGAACCGACGACGCGTACCGTGGGCAAGGAAGCGTTGTCCCGGTTGCTCGAATGGCTGCCCGCACGGGTGGTCCAGTTCCGGGTATTTGCACGCAATTATACCCATGCGGATGCCGTTGCACGTGCGGTGCGTGCGGTGTTTGCGCACTTGCAGGTGCAGTTCGTATGAACCGGGGGGGAGATTCCGAAATGGCTCGATGGGTGCGAATTGGTATATGGGGATGCGTTCTCTGGCTATGGCTGTTTCCGGGTGTACACATCGACCGACTGGCCCGTAGCCGTGCGGTTGCGGTCCCCGTGCGGTCCATTGACGCCATCGATCTCGCGCCGCTCATGCGGGTCACGGAGCGTCTCCGGGGGTTGAAATTCCGTCAACCGGTGCCCGTACGTCCCCTGACGGATGCGACCCTGCGGCAACTGTTGAATCGCCAGTGGGAACAGTACGCCACCCAGTTGCAGGCCGAAGCGGTCATTCTGCGGTTGCTCGGACTGTTGCGGTCGAACGAGCACCTGCGGCAGTTACTGGATCCGCTGTATCAACAGCAGGTGGCGGGGGTTTACGATCCGCTGGACAAGGTGATGTATGTCCGAACCGGTACACTTGCGGGATGGACCGCCATGATCGTCGTGCACGAACTCGCACATGCACTCGTCGATCAGCATTTTGACCTGCGGGCTTACATCTATGCGGACGACATTCGCCAGGATAGTGAACGGATGATGGTCCGGCGTGCCGTCGCGGAAGGGGATGCGACCATCGTAATGCTTGCGTATGCAATGGAACAGGCGGGAATGGCAGAAAACGGGGTTGACTGGCTGAAGGACGCCGATCCGGATGCGTTCGCAACGATCATGACGGGGCTGGATCTGCAGACCTATCTCGGCGCGGTGGATCTGCCGGAATGGATCGTGCAGCTCTTTCTCTCGCCGTATGTCTACGGCATGCGGATCTGTCTGGAGGCGTACCGTCGCAACGGGTGGGCCGGCGTCAATCGGTTGTATCGGGACCCGCCGGAAACCTCCGCACAGTTGATGCATCTGGACAGATATTTTCACCACCGGCCGGGGCGGCGTCTGCAAGTGGACGTTTCGGAAACAGCAACGGTACGATACCGCGGCTGGATCGGCGAACTCGTCTGGCAGGTCTGGCTGGATCACTTTCTGGAGGAGGACGTCGCACAAAAAGCGGCTACGGGCTGGGACGGCGATGGCGCGGTCCTGCTGGAATCGAACACCGGGCAGTGGACCTTTATTGCAATCACCGAATGGGTGCGTGAACAGGATGCCCAGGAGTTTGTCCAGGCGGCACGGGAAGCATTACACCGCCGGGATCGCCTGTCGGGACTCATTCCGATCCGATGGCATCTCGAACGCACGGGGCGTCGGGTACGTATCGAGATCCGGCGTGTGCGGGGAGAACAGTGATGGAGGGTGGCGCGGAATGACTGCAGGGATCGCCCGGCCATAACATAACCATGGCCGCTGCAGCGTCGTGGCCGGGCATATCCGGTCGTTCGTCTCTACTGATGCGGACGTCCCTTCCATTCCTGCCTACGTTGTATCCATTGCGGGTGGGTGCAGTCCCCGCGGTCCTTCATAGCGCACGCGTGGTCGGTACAGTCGATTGTGGGCATGCTGTTCAATGACGTGCGCGACGAGTCCGGCCGTGCGAGCACAGAGAAAGATCGGCGTATACAGGTCGATCGGAACGTCCAGCAGATAGAGGATCAATCCGATCGGATAGTCCGTGTTCGGATAGATCCCCTTTTCCCGTGCCATGACTTCTGCCACCTTGCGGTAGATCGCATACAGTTCCGGACCCTCCGGTTTCCGGTGAATCAATTGCGGAATGTACTGTTCAAGCAGCACCGCACGGGGATCGTGTTTACGCATATACACGCGGTGCCCGAACCCCATGATCCGTTCCTTGCGGGCGAGTTTTTCCAGCACGTATGTTTCGGCCACCTCACTGCCGCCGCGGTCGAGAATGTCCAGTAACATCCGCAGGGACGCTTCATTCGCCCCTCCGTGGAGTGGCCCCTTCAGAGAGGCGATCGCTCCGACGATGGCGCCGTAGATGTCCGTCAGTGTGGACGCGATCACGCGTGCGGCAAATGTCGAGTTCGGCAGTTCGTGTTCGCTGTAACACACAAGCATGCGGTCGAAAATCGTGACCGCCTGGTCGTCCGGTGCTCTTCCCTGGATCATGTACAGGAAATTGGCAGTAAAATTAAGATCCGGATGAGGGTGCACGAACGGTTCCCCGTTCATGGCATGGTAGACATTCGCTGCGATGGCCGGGGCGCGGGCGAGAATCCGCAACCCCTTGGTGATGTTCGCTTCCCGGGAGGGGTCGGCAAGCAGTTCGGGATCTTCATATCCGGCGAGCAGGGAAATGCCCGTGCGCAGTCCGTCCATGACGTGCATCTGTTTCGGGAATCCGAGGAACGTGTGGTACAGGCTCTCCGGGATTTCCGCTTCCGAGCGTAACCGGCTCTCGAAATCCTGCACCTGTTCCCGTGTGGGAAACGTGCCATAGATTAACAGATAAGCCACTTCGAGATATGTACAGTGCTCGGCGAGTTCGATCAGATTGTATCCGCGAACGACGATCTCTTCCTGTTCCACGTCCAGGTATGAAATTCGGGTGACGGCAGCGATCACATTTTGCAAACCGGGACTGTATTCCTGATGGGTCATGATGGCTTCTCCTGATCCGGACCCCGAAGATGGCGTGCCAGAGCCCGATCGAGAGATTCATACTGGGCGTATTCAATCATATCATATAATTCCTGGCGTGTCTGCATGCGGTCCAGCCAGTCCACCTGCGAGCCCCTGTCCCGCAGATCGCGGAGCACGTGTTCCACGGCTTTCATTGCGACCCGCAGGGTGGTCACCGGAAAGATGACGATCGCGTACCCCCACGCATGGAACTGTGCAGCCGGAATGTAGGGCGTTTTTCCGAATTCCGTCATATTCGCCAGGAGTGGTGCATGCACTTCTTTTGCAAACGTGCGAAACGCTGCTTCCGACTGGAGCGCTTCCGGGAAGATGATATCGGCGCCCGCTTCAACGTACATCCGGGCACGGCGAATGGCTTCGGTCAGGCCGTGTGTGGCCGCGGCATCCGTTCGGGCAACGATGAGGAGATCGTTGCGTGCCTCCACTGCGGCCCGAATCTTTTCAACCATGGCTTCCGCGGGAATGACCTGTTTGCCCTCCAGGTGGCCGCACTTTTTCGGCATCACCTGGTCCTCGATCTGAACGGCCGCCGCACCGACGGCTTCCAGTTCGCGTACCGTACGCATAACGTTCAGGACCTCACCGAAACCGGTGTCCGCATCCACAATGATGGGCAATCCCGTGGCGCGCACAATCCACCGAACGCTGTCCACGAGTTCGTTCAGCGTGAACAGTCCCAGATCCGGCAGTCCCATACTGGCGGAGAAGGCAGCGCCGGAAAAGTAGAGCACCCGAAACCCCAACCGTTGTGCGATCCGGGCGACGAGCGCATTGAACACGCCGGGTGCGACGAGAGGTTCCCTGCGCGTGATCATGTCCCGTAACTGCCGGGCCGGATGGGGGGAAACCTCCGGATGCGTCAGCCAGGTCATCGGTATGCCTCCGGCGGGTTAGATGCACATCAATTGAACAAGGTGGCGGATCCGACACGACTCCAGATTCCATATACAATCGACGATCCGCTGAATTTGCAGTGCATTCCAGAACCTCTGCACGTTCTTGTACAACTTCTGCACGACCTCATCGTCGGTCATCGGATTCTGCGCGTGTCCCCGGGGATAACGGACTTCCTGAACGAACGTACGGCCATCCCGTGTCCGTACGGTAATCCGGTTCGGGATGCCCTCCGGGTATCCGGCAGTGAGTTCAGGATCTTCACGCAGTGTCGTGTGGTCACGCAGGAGCGTGCGAATATGCGGGTCCGTGATCCGCGCGTGCGAGAACGATGCGGCCGTGACATCTCCATCGAGCAATGCCACCAGCGTGATGTAGGGTAACGAGTGGTCCGCGGTTTCCCGCGTTTGTGGTGCCCATTTTTCCGGATCTTTGGCAATGATTTCGTATGCGGCGCGAAACGTGTCGATATGTACGGACGCGATCTGCCTCGGATCGTCGATTTCCCGTCGGATCTGGAGTGCGGCATCGACCGCACTCTGGGCATGGTATTCGACCGGCCAGTATTTGATATATGTATCCATGATTCGACCGGGGGGCCGCTTCTCGCGCAGGGGCACAAGTGCTGCGTCGTCGAACGTTTCACCGTGCAGCAACTGGCGGAAAAACCCCATCTCACCGGTAAACGGCTGGTACGGTCCGGTCATCCCGTGTGCGGCAAGCAGCGCGGCGAACACCCCGTTCCGTGCAGCATTTGCGGCTGCGGCACCCTTCCACATGGAGAGTTCTCCGGCGCGTGTCTGGCGCATGGCCGCATGGGGCACGATCGCCATGGCGATCGCATGTTCGATCGCTTCCCGAGAGAGTCCCAGGATTTTGGCCGCGCCACAGGCCGTTCCGATAGCAATATAGTTCACATGATCCCACCGGTGTGCGCGTAAACTTGCCGCGTCGCAGAGGCATACGCCGATTTCATAGGCGATCGCAATCGCGGTGAGCAGATCGCGACTATCCGTATCGCGCCATTCAGCCAGTGCCATCAGGGCCGGGATCATGTCGCTCGGGTGCAGGGGTTCTTTCGAGAGGTACGTATCGTTGTAATCCAGATAACGGACCATGACACCGTTCACGAATCCGGCGATCTCCGGAGAAGTCCTGACCGGTGTTCCCCAGAGTGTGGCTCCATGCGAAGTGGCCATGGCGTAAGCATACGCACGAACGGCTTTGGGTGCGTCTTCCGCAAAGGCCGCAATCGCCACACCGATACTGTCCATGATGCGGCGTTTGATCTCATGAACGGTGGCGTCCGGGAGATCGTCCCATCGGATGGCGGCAGTGTATTCGGCAAACAGTTGCGTGTATCGGTCCGACATGACCATTCCTCATTCGTGGGGATTACCGAGAGATTTTGAATGGCGGATGGCGAATGGCGGATGTGCACACAACACCATCCATACGGGTATCATCCCGTAAGCATGTCCATGTCACCGTTCTCGACGGTCGCCGTTGTGAATGAACGGCATCGATCGGTTGACCGATGCGGGTTATGGCCTGTCCCATCCGCCATCCGCCATTCGCCATCGCTTTTCATTCCCGACGCGGCCGCGTCTTTCGAGAGGATCGCGCTGATTTCCGGGCTGTCGCGTCCCGCTGCATGGCCAGCAGACCGGCACCCCATACGGCAGCAAAGTATTTTAAATGAGAATGGAGCAACACGCAGTGTCGACTGGCCCGGGGGATCGCGATCTCCCGGGCGTGGTTCCACGCTTTCTGGACAAAAAAGTCGTTCGACGCGAAGACCGTACCGCCGAACAGAATGGCATCCGGTTGGAACATATTGGTCAGGCATCCGAGCAGTATTCCCAGCACGCGTGCACTGGTGTCCATCACTTCCATGGCAGCGCGGTCCGCAAAACGCGCAGCCTCGAAGACGTCTTCCGGACGCAGGTTTTCGATCCGAATCTGTCGCAGACGGGACTGCGGGTATTTCCAGAGTACGGACTGCACGGCAGTCACCAGTCCAGCCGGCGTGATCCAGGTCTGCACGCAACCGGTACGCCCGCATGTGCATTTGGGACCCTCCGGAGATACGGAAAAGTGTCCGAGGTGGCCGGCAAGACCGAGCGTACCGGTATACAACCGGCCGCCGAGGACGAGCCCCACGCGGAACGGAAACTCCGGCGCGATGTAGATCACATTCTGCGCCCGGATCTGACGGATCTCCGGATGAAAATGGTATTCCCCCCAGGCGGCCATCTGCACGTCGGACCCGACCGTAACGGCCACGGGCAACTGCTCGCCGATCCGATGCAGGAACCCCGTACCCTCGATCGCGGGTAGCGCCGGGGATTCAAGAATTTCATGGTGGTCCGGATCGACCTGCGCCGGAATGGCGATACCGATACCGCGCACCTTCTCGCGATTGCGGGCGTTTTCGAGGATCTGCAGGATCTGCTCGATCAGCCGGTCCGATTCCCGATTGTGGATACCCGTCACCTCCCGGTGGATCAGCCGTTGCCCGTCAAAAAGCCCGTGTTTGATAAACGATGCCGTCAGTTCAATCCCGATCCACACCGTCCCGCTCCGCCGTACGCTGAGGGTTTCGATCACCGCGGGGAGCACATCCGGTTGAAGCACCGCGCGTTTACTTCAGATGGGCGTATGCGTCCGGTTCCTGGTCAAATCGCAACTTGCAATCCTGGCTGCAAAACGCGTATCGACGACCTCTCCATAGCGAAAAATGCTGAATATACCGTGGGTTCAACCGCAGTCCACATACGGGATCAACCCATACGGAGGGTCTTTCGGATTCCAGTGGTTTCGATGATGTCGCACGGCTTTTGGGCGACTTGCCGAAAATCCACCACATCGGACGGATACTCCACCATGCATCATACCAGCGTAATGTGGGGCGTATTGGGAAGTCAAGTGAATGCTGAGATCGGGACGGGCAATGGGACAGGGGATGCGCCGGATAGACGGATGGTGCGGTTGTTAGGTCCCAGGTCTCAGGTCCCAGGTGTCAGACCTGAGACCGCTGTCCACCGGCACACCGGTGGATCCGGTGGTTTTCAAGTCCCATGGCCTGTCCCGCTCCCAGGTCCCGTTTGCGTTGTCCCTGCGCATGGGTTGTCCTATAATGCAATGCCTCAACCCGTAACCATGGGTCGAAACTCCGGTTCCGAACGACAATTCCCTTGTGGAGGCCATACATGTATCGAGGGGGCATCGGACAATGGGCGTATATCGTGCACCGGCTGACCGGAATTGGAATTTTCCTGTACCTGCTGCTGCATATCTTCGATACGCTGCTCGTGCGCGTTGCCCCGGAAACGTTCAATCACCTCGTGCAAAACGTGTATGCGCAGGCGTGGTTTAAACCGTTTGAAATTTTACTCGTTGCGACGGTGCTCTATCATGCGCTCAACGGCATACGGATCATCGTGATCGACTTCTTTGACATCCCGAGCACATACCATCGACACCTGTTTGCCGCGGCCATGATCACGTTCGTGTTGCTTTTCATCCCCAGTGTATACTTTCTCGTCAAACCCGTATGGATGCATGCAGGAGGGTCCTGATGCCGAATGGCATTCCGGAATCCGGTCGATTTGAAGTGTGGAGCTGGTATTTTATGCGTCTATCCGGGCTGCTGCTTGTCCTGCTGGCGCTCGGACATCTGTTCATCATGCATGTCCAGCATACTGTCCACGATATTGATGACCTCTTTGTCATGGACCGGCTGAGCAATCCGATCTGGCAGATTTATGACTGGATGCTGCTGACACTCGCGCTGCTGCACGGGGCCAATGGTATTCGTATCATTCTGGACGATTATGTGCACGCACCCGGTTGGCGTCTGGTGGTACAGTCGTTGTTGTATGTTGTGACGTTTATCTTTTTTGTAGTCGGGTCGATGGTTATCTGGACTTTTCCAGTATGAGTCCCGCATGGACAACCCCGGGACACACCGGACGGACATACCGGATTGAGGGGGTATCATGGTGAAATATCATCGGTATGATGCGGTCATTGTCGGTGCCGGCGGGGCCGGGCTGAGTGCGGCCCTGCACGCGAGCCGGGGCGGACGTGTCGCCGTGATCAGCAAGTTATATCCGACGCGGTCGCATACCGGAGCGGCGCAGGGGGGCATCGGTGCCGCGCTCGGGAACCTGGAGGAGGATCACTGGGAATGGCACATGTTCGATACCGTGAAGGGCAGCGATTACCTGGCCGATCAGGACGCCGTGGAGATCCTCTGCCGGGAAGCCATCGATGCAGTCATCGAACTGGAACATATGGGACTGCCGTTCGACCGTACACCCGAGGGAATGATCGCACAGCGCCGATTCGGTGGGCATACCCGAGCGCACGGGGAGGCCCCGGTTCGCCGGTCGTGCTATGCGGCTGACCGTACCGGTCACATGATCCTGCAGACGCTCTACCAGCAGTGCATTAAACAGGCAGTGGAGTTCTTCAATGAGTACCTCGTACTCGACGTGATCCTGCACGACGGCCGGGCCTGCGGTGTCGTCGCCTGGAACCTGCAGGCGGGCGGTCTGGAAGTGTTCCATGCGAAAGCCGTACTGTTCGCAACGGGGGGATTCGGACGGGTGTACAAGGTCACGAGCAACGCCGTATCGCTGACCGGGGACGGGATGGCGATCGTCTTCCGACGGGGAATTCCCCTGGAGGATATGGAATTTTTCCAGTTTCATCCCACCGGGATTTATAAGATGGGGATCCTCATTTCGGAGGCTGCACGCGGTGAGGGCGGCATTCTGCGCAATCGTCTGGGTGAACGGTTTATGGAACGGTACGCGCCGACGATTCTGGACCTGGCGCCACGGGATATCGTGTCCCGCGCGATCTATCGTGAGATCCGGGAAGGTCGGGGGATCAACGGTAAGGATTACGTTCACCTCGATCTGACGCACCTCGGTCGGGATGTGCTGGAACAGAAACTGCCGGAGATCACGGATTTCGTCCGGACTTACCTGGGCATCGATCCGGCAATGGAAATGATCCCGGTGCAACCGACCGCGCATTACGCCATGGGCGGAATCCCGACCGATGTGGACGGACGTGTGGTCGTCGATGCACAGAATACGGTGTTCCCCGGACTGTATGCGGCCGGTGAGGTGGCCTGCGTATCCGTGCACGGTGCAAATCGGCTCGGCACCAATTCGCTCGTGGATATCGTTGTCTTCGGACGCCGTGCGGGAAAACATATGGCCGAATTCATTCGTCAGAACGATCTGCCGCCGCTGCCGAAAGACAGTACCGCGTTTGCCCGGGATCTCGTCGACCGGTTTCTGAAAGGAGACGGTTCCGAATCCATTGCGCCCATTCGGGACGAACTCCAGGAGACCATGATGCGTGAATGCTCGGTGTTTCGATCGGAAACGTCCATTCAGACGACGCTGGATACGATCCGCGGATTGCGGGAGCGGTACGCCCGTGCGCGGATTCAGGATCGAAGTACCGTCTTCAATATCGACCTTGTGGAGGCGATCGAACTCGGGTTTCTCCTTGACTGTGCAGAAGCACTCGCACAGAGTGCCCTGTTCCGTAAGGAAAGCCGTGGCGCTCACTATCGGGAGGATTATCCGGAACGGGACGATACGCACTGGCTGAAACACACGCTGATCTATCGTGAAGCGGATGGGACGCTCCGTCTGGATACGAAACCGGTGGTCATCACACGGTATATGCCGAAAGAACGGGCGTATTGAGGTCCGCCCCGGTTCCGGACGGTTTTGCGCAACCCGCAAATGACGTTCAGGAGAAAACGATATGAAGGTCGTGTTCCGTATTCGACGATATCAGCCGGAACAACGTTCCAGACCGTACTGGCAGACGTTTGAGGTCGAGGTTGAACCGACCGATCGCGTCCTGGACGGATTGCATTACATCAAGTATTACATCGACGGCACGCTCGCCTTTCGCCGATCCTGTGCCCATGGGATCTGCGGGTCAGATGCCATGGTCATCAACGGACGGAATCGTCTGGCATGTAAGGTCCTCATCAAGCACCTGCGCATGCCGATCACGATTGAGCCGCTGCGCGGATTTCGTGTGATCAAGGACCTCGTCGTCGATATGGAACCGTTTTTTAAGAAATATCGGGAGATTCGGCCCTATCTCATCACCCGGTCACCACCGCCCGATCGTGAACGATTGCAGTCACCGGAAGCACGTGCGCGTTTCGACGATACGACGAAATGTATCCTGTGTGCTGCGTGCACCACGGCATGCCCATCGTTCTGGGCCAATTCCGCATTTCTGGGACCGGCGTCCATCGTACAGGCGCATCGGTTTATTTTCGACAGTCGGGACGAGGGCGCGGCCGAGCGCCTGGCCATTCTTGCCAGCCGGTGGGGCGTCTGGCGGTGCCGCACGGTGTTCAACTGTATCGACGCCTGTCCCCGGGGAATTGACGTGACCCGTGCGATCGAGCAGATCAAACGTGCGTTGCTGCATCGTACGGTGTAAAGGTCGGGGCCGATCTCGGACGTCAGCTCCCGGGGTCTTGCAGAAGCACACCGTGTACGTACACGGTCCGCACAATGGCATGTGTCCCATTTCCTGTTCCGCATTCCGGAACTCCTGAAATCAAAGCAGACCATGGGACACGGCACACCCCGATCCGGCCGTGTAATATCCCTCTCCCATGGAATGCCCCGTCTCCCGCTGGGTTCTTCACCCGTGCGATGCACGTGGATTTCCGCCCACGAATCCGGGACCGGCATTCCGGGGTCGCATATTTGTCTCCGGACCCGTTTTCACTTGTCCGTATGTAAAAGGTGAGAACACTCCGGAGGTGACCATGGAACAGCGTCCCCGGTTGGCCTCAGAGGCGTTGCTCGGACCAGCAATTCTGCTGGCTGCCGTGCATGCCGTGGGCATCATTCTC
>CAZIRO010000062.1:0-14056 GCA_964541595.1 uncultured Acidobacteriota bacterium | reverse complement strand
CGCGGGAATACCACGATCCGACAGACCGGCGGTTCCATGCGCAACCCATCGCGTGTCCGGCGTGCGGACCGCATCTGCAGTGGATCGTGGAGGGTCGCATCGTTGCCGAACGGGAGGACGCACTTGCGGCGGCCGTGGAGCGGATCCGGGCGGGGGACATCGTCGCCGTCAAGGGGCTCGGCGGGTATCATCTCATCGTGGATGCCCGCAATGAAGACAGTGTGGCTGAACTGCGTCGAAGAAAACGCCGGCCGTTCAAACCGTTCGCCGTGATGTATCCCGATCTGGAGACGTTACGGGCACACGTATACGTACCGGACTTCGCGGTCACACTGCTGCAATCACCCCAGGCGCCCATCGTACTGCTCCTGCGTACGGAAACTGGATACCGCGAGATCGCCCCTTCGGTGGCGCCGGCATCGCCCTATCTGGGGGTGTTTCTACCGTATACCCCGTTGCACCGCCTGATCCTCGACCGCCTGGGATTTCCCGTGGTGGCCACCTCCGGCAACGTGACGGACGAACCGATCGTGTACCGCGACGCGGACGCCCTGGACCTCCTGCGTCCCCTGTGTGATGCGTTTCTTGTGCACAATCGCCCGATCGTACGGCATGCGGACGATTCCGTGGTCCACATCATCGAACGTCCCCGGTTGCGTTCCCAGATGTTGCGCCGGGCGCGCGGTTATGCACCGATGCCCATTCTGGCACCACGCCGTTTACCGCCGGTACTTGCACTTGGGGGCCACATGCACGTGACCATTGCCTTCAGTCGGGACCGTGAAATCGTCGTTTCCCAGCATCTGGGGGATATGGACACTCCCGCAGCACGCCAGGCATATCAACAGACGGTGAACGACCTGTTGCGACTCTATCGGGTAAATCCCCGTGTGGTCGTTCACGATCTCCATCCCGCGTATTTCACCACGACGTTCGCCGCTACGCTGGACATACCACGGATCGGCGTGCAGCACCATCACGCGCACATGGCCGCATGTATGCTCGAGAACCGTCTGGACGGCACGGTTCTCGGGTTGACCTGGGATGGGACAGGGTACGGTACGGACGGGACGGTATGGGGCGGTGAGATCCTGGAAGGTTCTCCGAAGGAGTTTCAACGGGTGGGGAGTCTGGTTCCGTTTCGTCTGCCCGGCGGAGAACGGGCGATCCGGGAACCCTGGCGCACGGCACTCGCACTGATATGGGAGAGTTTCGGCGACGATATGCCCACGGATCTGCCATTGTTTCGCCACATTCCGGAGAGAACCATCACGTCGATTCTGCGCCTGCTGAAGAAGGGATTTTCCTGGCCGGTCACGACGAGTATGGGGCGGTTGTTCGATGGGATCGCTGCGCTGCTCGGTATTGCGTATGACAACACGCACCAGGCGCAGGCTCCGCAACTGCTGGAATACGCCGCCTGGCGATTCGGTCCGGACCGTCCGGCACAGGCGCTGCCCCTGCCGGTACGTGAAGAGGATATGTTGCGACTGGACTGGCGACCGCTCGTACGGGCCATCGTGAAGTCCTACCGGGCGGGTGTCCCGGTGGAAACCATTGCCGCTGCGTTTCATCACGCCCTGGTGGAAAGCGTGCTGCGGGTGATCCAAACCGTCGGTCGGGGACGCGTGGTCATGGCGGGGGGTGTGTTCTGCAACCGGTACCTGACAGAAGCACTGCTCGTTCGTTTTGCAACGGAGGGTATCCAGGGATACATCCACACGCAACTGCCGCCGACGGACGGCAGTCTGGCCGTGGGACAGCTGTGGGTGGCAGTCCACAGGATATAGGTCCTATAGGACATATAGGACGTATAGGTCTTATAGGACCTATTTCCATTGCCCCAGATGACCGATCCAGGTGATACATCGGGACGGTTGTTTCCCCTGGACGATCCAGCAGGTGGTCGCTGAACTGCAGATACCCCACGGATTGCACACGATCATCCGCTGTGCGCCCCAGCGAAGTCCAGTCGGCCGTGTGGATGGTCCACCTGCAATGACGACGTTCGGCGGACGTTCCAACGGGCGGAACGGCCCACACGGATCCAGACCCGTTGCCAGGTCCGCACGTGTGATGCCGTTCGCGTTCCCATCCGTGCAGATACGGTACCCCCAGACTGTCTGGTCCGCATGACGTTGACGTTCCGCCACGAGGCCATATCGACGTCCCGTCCGCAGCGCATCCGCCTGGACGGCCACAACGTCGGACATCCATCGGTGGATGTACCGCATCTGCTGGGCGTCTGTCCATGTCCGTCGGATCCAGGGAATTCCGAGTGAGACGGTCAGACCCAGCAACACCAGCGCAATGAGTACGGACAGCATCGTCCGGCCAGCGGGTTCTTTCCACATCGCTTCCTCCAGCATTCCCCATGCACCGAAAAGAAAGCTGTCCGCTGTATGGAGGGTTTTCACCTGTCCGTATGTACATGGGGAAACCCATAGGACCTATAGGTCCTATACGTCCTATAAAGCAGGAGGAAGACCATGGACCAGGACCGGTTGATCCCACAGCATGGGGGATACCAGCGGCTTGTTGCCTACCAGAATGCGGTGATCATCTATGATGCGACAGTGGTGTTCTGCCGGCGGTTCATCCCCCGACGGTCCCGAACGCACGATCAGATGGTTCAGGCAGCCCGCAGCGGCAAACAAAACATCGCTGAAGGCAGCATGGCTTCGGGCACGTCCCGAAAGATGGAAATGAAGTTGATCGGGGTCGCCCGTGCCAGCCTGGAGGAACTTTTGCAGGATTACATGGATTTCCTGCGGCAGCGAGAGCTGGCGTTGTGGCCGAAGGATGACCCGCGAATGCGGAGAATTCGCCAGCTGGCGTATAGGAAAGATAGGTCGTATAGGACCTATAAGACCTATATTGAAGCGGGATCGCCGGAAGTCGCAGCGAATGTACTCATCTGTTTGATTCATCAGACCAACTTTCTGCTGGATCGATTGCTCCGCCATTTAGAACAGCAATTTCTCCGGGAAGGCGGATTTACGGAGCGATTGTACCGGCATCGGAAAAAGTTTCAAAACGAATGAGGTGTTGCTTCCCGTGCATCGCTCCCAGTATTCTGCCATCCTGGGCGAGCTGGCAGGAAATGGTATACACGCCCGGAGGCAGATGTCCGAGCGAATGAACGACACGTACGGTATCCCCCGGGTATACGTCCCGATCCAGCCGGTGACGCATGGTAAACCGCTGCGGTCCCGTACCGGTACACTCCACAAAAACCCCGTACCGGTTCAGGCGCATCCGATGCGACCAGGCCCGGTGTCCTCGATTCTGCACCTGCACCACCAGGTGTGCATTGCTATCAGAAGCGGTCGTGTCATACTGCAGATTCATGGACCAGGCCATGGAGGTCGGATCAGCGGGGATGGGCGCCGGATACAGATCGAATTCCGGGCGAGCCCATGACAGCCGCACACCCACATAGCCAAGGGACCGGAGCTGCGCGTTTTCCCGTTCCAGTGCACCGACCCGATGAGTTACCCCGTGTTCGGGCAACCGATCCGGGGGCATCAGCGCATGCAGATACGCCCATAACATAAGGTGCATCTGTCGGGCCAGACGGTACTGCGTGTAAATGACGTTCTCAGTCTCGTCGGGATCCCGGGCGAGATCGTACAGTGCGGACCAGTTCGGTTTCCGCTCATAGACGTACTTGTAGTGACGATACACGACCGCGATCGGTTCGGTATCCCGACGCCCCATGGTCAGCAGAAACACCCGACGCCGTGCGGACGGTGCTGTATCGTCCAGGGCAATCGGAACACTCCCGAACGGGATATCCGCATCCCGCACGCCGGCGGCGTGAAGGATCGTGGCATACAGGTCTTCCAGGGCAACGAGTTCGGTCCGAACCACATGACGCCGGCTGCGCGTGCGTACGATCAGCGGGATGTGGACCATCTCCTCAAAGGGGGTGGTATTGTGCAACCACTCTCTGTGTTCACCGAACGCTTCCCCGTGGTCCGCAGTGACGATGACCAGGGTGTCGCTGACCCACGGTCGGCTGTCGAGAAAGTCCAGCAACCGTCCGATGGCCGCGTCGGCCCAGCGCAGCCCGGCACGGTAGTGTTCAAGGATGTCCAGATAGGTTTTGCGCGGCACCTGTGCAGCCTGACGGCGTTCGTGTGCATACCGGAGAACGAGATCCGTCGGGATCAGGGACATATCACTGTCGATGGGTTTCTGGAAAAAACGTGCCGGCGCACCGTACGGTGAATGGGGCTGGGCAAAGTGCACGTGCACGAAACACCGCCGCCGGCAGAGATCCGGTAGCCGGCGCAGCAGTCGACCGACCAGCAGATTCGGATCGGAATAACGGACACCCGGATCCAGGTGACCGATGACCTCGAAGCCCTGCACGAAATGATTTTCCGGCATGAAGTATCCGCGATTTCCGGAAATGACCATGGTACGGAACCCGTGCGCATGCAACACTTCAGCGAGCGTATCAAACCCCGGGGGCAGCATCGGCTGCAGCATCAGTACGAGATGGTGTAACGGAAAGTATCCCGTATACAGTGACGCCATCGCGGACGGCGTATTCGGCACGGGGGTATACGTGCGCGTAAACACCAGACTCTCCCGACAGAACCGTTCCAGTGCAGGTAACGACGTGGGATACCGTCCCCGGTTCCCGCAAACCCGCGGGAAAAAGTCCCAGCGCGCCGCATCCAGCGTGATGAGGACAATACGCGAATAAGTTCCCGGATCCCGCATACACCCGGGACTTCCCAGTGTAATCACCATGCAACCGAGGATACATACGGTTCCATACAGTCGCATGCTTCACGAAACCCCAGCGAACAATGAACATCTGGCCCCGACCAGGCGTTTCCAATATAGTACATGGACACGGTATACCCGTCCAACCGTACCGAACCCTGAAATCGGGACAGGCCATGGGACACCGTGGGTACCCATTCGGTCATGCACTATCCCCAGCCCATGGGATGCTGGTCTTTCTGAGACCCGACACCTGGGACCTGAGACCGGTGGCCACCGGCACACCTGTGGATCCAGTGGTTCTCCTGTCCCATTCCCTGTCCCGATCCCAGTACCAAAACCGGGATCGGGACAGGCCATGGGACAGGGGATGCACTGGTGTCAGGACATACACCTGCATACTGGGAGGGGATCCATGACCGCCCGTATCCGCCGGCTGGTGCTGGGATGGAGTATCGGTTTCTGCATACTTGCGGCGTCTGTCCACCCCCGACCGGCCCGAAACGATGGACCACCGGCCCTGTTTCCGAATCCCTGGCAGGGACCCATGGCGGCATTCCTGACGCAACGGGCACGACCGGACTATCCACCCGATCGCCCGGTCGATATCGAACACATGGTACTGCGCCTGAAAGTGGACCCCATGCAACGGTCCATCGAGGGATCGGTCATCTACCGGGGTACCGTACTCTGGCCGGATCTCCGGAAGTGGACCCTGGACGCCGGCCCCGATCTGTCGATCGATGCGGTCACACTGAACGGTCAACCCGTGCGGCACACGCATTATCAGGAACAACTCGTCATGGAATGGGCCGATCCGCTCCCCGCGGGCGCAACCGTAGAGGTGCAGATCACATACCATGGTCACCCGCAAAGGGGACTGTACTTTGTCGGACCGGACGTGCATCCCGACTGGCCGGTACAGGTATGGTCTCAGGGTGAGGCCATTGACCACCACTTCTGGTTGCCCATCCATGACGCGCCGAACGAACGGTTCACCACGGAATCCTACTGGACAGTTCCGGTACCGATGATGGCCATTGCAAACGGCCGATTGATCGAGGTCACGCCGGCGCCGGATCGCGGCTGGCAGACGTTTCACTGGAAGGAATCCGTGCCTCACGTGCCGTACCTCATTTCGGTCGTCATCGGCGAGTTCCAGAAATTCACGGACACCTGGGAGGGTATCCCCGTCGAGTATTACGTTCCCAGGGGATTTACAGAAACCGACGTGCGCCGTTCTTTTGCCAAAACTCCGGCGATGCTCGCCTTCTTTTCCGAAACCACCGGATACCGATACCCCTACGAGAAGTATGCCCAGACGACGGTGTACAACTTCACGTTCGGCGGCATGGAGAATATCTCGGCAACGACACTCTGGGTCGAAACCCTGCATGATGAACGTGCGCATCCGGAATTCCAGAGTGACGGGCTCGTGGCGCATGAACTCGCGCATCAATGGTTCGGAGACCTGCTCACCTGTGAACACTGGGCACACCTCTGGCTGAACGAGAGTTTTGCCACATTCATGACCGGCGTGTGGTTCGGTCATGATCGCGGTCCAGACCATTACGACTGGTCGCGATGGGGCTGGTGGAATTCATACATCAACGAGGCCAAACGGTATCAGCGTCCCATTGTCTGGAACGTCTACACCTATCCGGACGACATGTTTGACCGTCACACGTATCCGAAAGGCGCGTCGATTCTGCACGCACTCCGCACGTATCTGGGCGAATCGCTGTTCTGGAAAGGCATTCGGCATTATGTCCGGAAATTCGCTGCGCAAACTGTGGAAACGCGGGATCTGCGCGAGGCCCTGGAAGAGGCGACCGGCCGGGACCTGACCGCGTTTTTTGACCAGTGGATCTACCGGGCGGGTCATCCGAAACTGCAGATTCGCCATCGATGGGATCCCCTGCGCAAGGAACTGGTCGTGGACATCGAACAGGTTCAGGATACGGGGCCATGGATCCCGATCTTTCGTTTTGCCACCACCCTGGAAGTGACCACCGATCAGGGGAAACGGTCGTTTCCCATCCGGATCTCCCGGAAATCAGAAACGTTTCGGTTTCCCCTGGACGCGCCGCCCCGGATGATCCTGCTCGACCCGGGACGCAACTGGTTGATGGAACAGATCTGGGAAAAATCCGTGGACGAGTGGAGCGAACAACTGCACCATGCCGCGTCCGTATTCGACCGTGCGGTTGCTGCGCGAGAACTCGGCAAGATCGGTGATGCGGACGCCGTACGCGCACTCGCTGACGCACTGACGCAGGAACCGTTTTACGGGGTCCGGATGGAAATCGCATCGGCTCTGGGTAAAACGGAACACGTGGATGCCGTCCGGGCACTCGAACGGGGACTGGATGATCCGGATGCCCGTGTCCGTCGTGCCGTGATCACCGCCCTGCGCGATCTGGAACCGGACGCCCGCATCGCACGTCGTCTGGCAGAAATGTACGACCGTGAACCGGTATACGGTGTCCGCGCGGCCATTATCCGCACCCTGGTCAAATGGCAGAAAACACGTGCATGGAAGTGGATCGAACGCGGTCTGAAAGAGCCTGCGCACCTCGACCGCATCCAGAGTGCGGCCCTGCGGGCACTCGCCGATCTGAAAGACGACCGGCCAAAACGCGTACGCCAGTTGCTCAAAACCTGGACCCGGCCGGGCCATCCCGTATACGCGCGGATCGCGGCGATTGAAACCCTCGGCAAACTCGATCCGGACGATACGGAACTGACCGCTTTCCTAGAACGGTACATGTTCGATCCCGTATACCGTGTGCGTGCAGCAGCCATCCGCACGGTGGCCCAGCGCGGTCACGCGCGCAGCCGCACGGCGATGGAACGGGTGATCCGTTCCGAACCGAACTATCGCCTGCGCACCACGGCCATTCGATTTATCGAACGGCTCGAACGCAAGCGTGCGCGGCGGGCGGCGGCATAGGCAAATTCCGGATTGCGAACAACGAACCGCGGGGACGCACGGGAGCGGGCTGGGTAACTGGATGACCCGAAAACCGGTTGCGTCCGGTGTGTATACTTCCACGCGATTCAAAATGTATCCCTGCTGTCCGTTCGCTTCACGTTGCCGTGCGGATTACAATAGGATGACCCCGATCCTGCGGTAAGGTGGACGATCATGACGACAGCGACCACGCGCGTCCATGATCCCGTCTGTGGACAGACGCTGGATGCGCAACAGACCCGGTATGTGCTCACGCGTCAGGGAGTGAAATACTACTTCTGTTCCGCAGACTGCATGACGGCATTCATCACCGGACGCGCATCGCAGGTTCCGCAACCGACCGCGTCGGAACCCCCGATCGCCGCGCCTTCCCTCACGACATCGGCCACGCCCACCGTCTGGACGGTGCCCATTCGCGGCATGCACTGTGCGTCCTGCGTGTACAACGTGGAAAACGCACTCAAAGACGTTCCCGGTGTCGTGCGGGTTGAAGTCTCCCTTCCCACTCACCTGGCGCGCATAGAAGTTACGGATTCCGTACCGACGGCAGCGCTTGTCGCGGCCGTACGCCGCCGCGGATACGATGTGGGTACGGCAGAATGGCGCATGCATCTGGAGGGCCTGGTGGACGCGTCCGGCGTGGAGCGCATCGAGCGTGCACTGTACGCGTGTCCGGGTGTCGTCCGGGTTCACGTCGATATGGCTGCCGGCGATATCGTCCTTGAAGTCATCCCGGGCATCGTGCGGAAGGACGATCTGCGGGCGGCCATCACACGTACGGGATATACGGCCACGATCCTGGAAACCCGCCTGTCCCCGACGGCATGGATCGAACGGGAGTACCGGGACTATCGACGGCGGTTATGGATCGCGCTCGGGTTCACCTTTCCGCTCATGGTCCTCATCGTTCCCGGTATGGTCGGGTGGCACATTCCGCTGCCGACCGGTTGGGTCAACGTACTGGCGATGATCCTGGCATTCCCCGTTCAGTTCTGGGCCGGCTGGCCGTTCCTGCGTGGTGCCTGGAACGTCGCGCGCCGGGGTTCTGCCGATATGAACACCCTCGTGGCCCTGTCCACACTGACGGCCTTCACGTATAGTTGTGCCGTTACCCTCTGGCCGGGAATCAGTCGCGCTGCCGGTGTCGCACCGCACACGTATTTTGATACCTCCGCCATGATCGTCACCCTGATCCTCCTCGGACGCACTCTGGAAACCCGTGCCCGTTCCCGAACCGGGGAAACGCTTCAGAAACTCCTCTCCATCCAGCCGGCCACAGCCCGGGTCCAACGCGACGGCCGCATTGAAGACGTGCCGGTGGAACAGATCCGGATCGACGATCGCCTGATCGTGCGTCCGGGAGAACGTATTCCGGTGGACGGTACCGTCGTGGACGGTTTTTCCACCGTTGACGAATCCGCGATCACCGGGGAAAGCGTCCCCGTAGACAAACACCCCGGTGACCCGGTCATCTCCGGTACGTTAAACCTGACGGGTCAACTGACCATCCACGCCACCCAGGTCGGGGAAGGTACGGTCCTGCAACGGATGATCCGCCTGGTCGAGCGCGCGCAGGCAACCAAAGCACCCATTCAACGGCTCGCGGACCGGATCAGTGCAGTATTCGTTCCTGCGGTATTGAGCATTGCGGCGCTGACGTTTGTTGTCTGGTACCTGTGGGGACCGGAACCGCGATTGAACCACGCCCTGGTCAGCGCCATTGCCGTACTCATTATTGCGTGTCCATGCGCACTCGGATTGGCCACACCGACGGCAGTGGTCGTCGGTATCGGTCGGGGGGCCACAATGGGCATCCTGATCAAAAATGCGGAAACGTTTGAAAAAGCCCACCGTGTGGATACCGTGGTTCTGGACAAGACGGGGACCCTGACCCAGGGCCAACTGGCCGTTCACCATATCGAACCCCTCGGGGATCGCACGGATCGGGACGTCCTGCAGTGGGCAGCGGCCGTGGAACAGGCGAGCGAACACCCGATCGCCCGGGCTATCGTGGCCGCTGCAAAGTCTTCCGGAATACCGATTCCGCCGGTGCAGGCGTTTCATATCGAACCGGGACGGGGCGCTTTCGGTACTGTACACGGCCATACCGTTCGGGTCGGCGCCGTCGATCTCCTGGACGACCTCGGGGAGGGCGTTCCCTCCGCAGTACACGTCCGTGACCGTGCACGAGCACTGGGGAGCCGGGGGGAAACTCCCGTGATTGTCATCGTCGACGATCAGCCCGTGGGGATCATCACAGTAGCCGATACCGTTCGACCGGAAGCGGCGCATGTCATCCGGGAACTGCATCGCATGCAGATCCGCACGGTCATGATCACCGGAGACATCCCGGCAACGGCGCATCGGATCGCCGCCGAACTCGGGATGGACGACGTTCGGTCCCGGGTTTTGCCGCACGAGAAGGCACATGTCATCGCTGCGCTCCAGCAGGACGGACACACGGTCGCCATGGTGGGGGACGGGATCAACGATGCACCCGCACTCGTGCAGGCGGACGTCGGCATCGCCATGGGACGCGGAACCGACATTGCCGTCGAAGCCGGTGAGATCGTGCTCATGCGGAACGACCTGCGCGGTATCGTACAGGCGTTATGCCTCGCGCGCCAGACGATGCGTACCATCCGGCAGAACCTGTTCTTCTCGTTCGTATACAACGTGCTGGCCATCCCGATCGCGGCCGGTGTGCTCTACCCGTGGCTGCATCTGCGACTGCACCCGAGCATTGCCGCCGCGGCCATGGCGATGAGTTCCGTCAGTGTGGTAACGAACTCCCTGCGACTGCGCAGACGCCCGTTACGGGATGGATGATCCGGAAGTGGAAAAACCGGCCAGATCATGCCGGACCCCGGAAGGGTTCTACAGGTTCACCCGCGAGCGCCCGTACGATACGTTCCGCCGCATGGCCATCCCCATACGGATTCACGGCATGCGCCATGGTCGCATACGCGCCCGCATCCGTGAGCAGTCGGGTGATCTCCGCGACGATCCGAATGTCGTCGGTACCGACCAACCGTACGGTTCCGGCCCGCACGGCTTCCGGCCGTTCCGTGACCTCACGCAGCACGATCACGGGTTTCCCGAGACTGGGCGCCTCCTCCTGAATACCGCCGGAATCCGTCACGATCAGGTATGCCCGCCGCATGAGGTGTGCAAGCGTACAATAATCCACCGGAGGTACCAGCACAATGTTCGGCACACTTCCCAATCGGGCATGTACAGGCTGCCAGACGTTCGGGTTCATATGCACGGGATAGACAATCTGGACATCTCCCGCAAACCGCGTGGCCACCGTATACAACGCGCGACAGATCCGTTCCAGTGGCTCACCGAAGTTTTCACGACGATGCGCGGTGACCAGGATCAGCCGACGGGCCGGATCGATCTGCCGAAACACCGGATGATCCGGTTCCGGATATCGCAACACCATATGCAGTGCATCGATCACCGGGTTCCCGGTCACGAGAATCCGTTCCGGGGGAATGTTTTCCCGCAACAGATTTTCGCGCGCCTGTGGGGTCGGCGCGAAATGCAGGTCGGCGATGGCACCGGTGACCCGGCGATTGATCTCTTCCGGGAACGGTTGCCATTTGTCATGCGTCCGCAGCCCCGCTTCGACGTGAGCGACGCGAAACCCGCAGTAGTATGCCGCCAGGGCTGCAATCGCCACGGTCGTCGTGTCTCCCTGCACCACCACCCAGTCGGGACGCACGTCCAGCAGCAACGGTTCCAACGCGGCAAAAATGGCCGCCGCGACCTGACTTGGGGACTGGTTGTCCTGCATCACGTTCAGGTCCGCGTCGACCGCAATCTGAAAGATATCCAGCACACTATCGAGCATTTCACGGTGCTGTGCGGTGGCGCAGACAAAGACGGCAAACCGATCCGACCGGGCACGCAGTGCGTGCACGATCGGTGCGAGTTTAATCGCCTCCGGGCGCGTTCCCATGACCACAAAGATCTGTCGCTTCATCGCGCGCACACCCCGCACTCGTCACTTCCCCCGCTCGTGACTTCACGTCACTTCGGAAATACACCGCTCAGTATGCCCCCCGTCCGTGCAGGATGACCCAGACGGTCCGGATCAGGATCTCCAGGTCCATCCAGATGTTCCAATTATACACGTAAAACACGTCCAGTCGGATCCGTTCGTCAAATGACAGTTCACTGCGTCCCCGGGTCTGCCACAGGCCGGTCAGTCCGGGACGCACCCGCCAGATAATGGCAGCCTGTGCACCCAGACGTTCGCGTTCATCGAGCGCATACGGACGCGGTCCGACGAAACTCATCTCACCGCGTGCCACGTTCCACAGTTGGGGTAACTCATCGAGGCTCCAGCGCCGCAGAAACCGTCCCACGCGGGTGATCCGCGGATCCGTACCCCGCAATTTACGGAACGCCAGCCACTCCTCGCGCGCCTCCGGATGCGCCCGCAGGTAGGTCTCCAGCCGGTCGTCCGCATCGAGATACATCGTGCGGAACTTCCAGCACCGAAACAGCCGACCGTCGCGGCCGAACCGCGGATGCGCGAAAAACACGGGTCCCCGGGAATCCAGTTTGATACACAGTGCGATGAGCACCGTTGCCAGACCGGCAAACGGCGCGAAAATACCCAGCAACGCAAGATCCATTCCCCGTTTCACCAGCCGGTTCCACCCCTTATAGAGTGCCCCGCGAGAGCGTAAAAAATAGAACCCGTCCCAGATCTCGATCTCCGTATTCGTGGAGAGTATTTCCGGATTGCCGACCCACACGTAGATCTCGTCAAACCGGGGTTCCAGTTCGAGTACCGTACATCCGAGCCGGCGCAGTACGGTCGTCTGGACAATCAGATCGGTACCCCGTGCATGGGCGGTCGGCAGATGTGCGGCAGGTCGCGGGTCCCATCCGATCGCCGGATGCTGACGAATGTACCGCACGATATCTCTCTGAAACGCGGCATCCCCCACGACCCATACCGGTTTGGACCAGAACCCGAGCATCCGCAGCCCGAACTTTCCGGCCCGGCGAACCAGCGGCAGAAGCCCGATACAGAACACCCAGTGCATGAGGACCACCGCACGTGAAACGTGCGGAAACAACCGGGCAACGAAGACGATACTGGCCACCATGAACAACGTCCAGAACCCGGCACGCAGGATGCGCTGCCACTCCAGAGAAAACGGAATCCGTGCCCGATAGAGTCCCTGATGTGCCATGAAAATAAGCCAGGGCAATACGAACAGACCGATCGGACGGAGTGTCCATGTGAGAGCGGGATACTCCGGCATGTCCGAAATCATCCGCGGGAGAACGTGCCGCCGGATCCCGTCCGCCAGGAGGTAGAGCCCCGTAATGGTCACGGTATCCAGCATAAACAGGGCGATCCAGCCGATATGCGCCCGCCATGATACGGCCATGCGTCGTCCCCAATCGTGCGCAAACCTGTCGCACCCGGTCATGCGCTATTCCGGGGACCCTTCCCGTAATATCCGGTCTATCTTCTGAAACTCCTCATTGGAAATCGACCGTCCGGCAACTTCCAGATATCGCCGCAGGTATTCCCGTGCCTCACGTGTGCGTCCCCGGCGATACAGTTCCATACCCAGATTGTACAGCGCAAGCGGGTACTCCGGATTGTGTTTGAGCGCCTGTTTCCATGCGCGATAGGCGCCGCGCCAATCCCCCTGCGCGAGACGCGCGGTGCCGATCCCGTTATACGCGGACGCCAGTGCGGGATCGATATCCAGTGCCCTGCGGTACGCCTGTTCGGCATCCGTATACCGTTGCATACTGATGTACAGGTTACCCAGATTGTTCCATACGATGGCGTCCGTATCGTCAATGGCGAGTGCACGCCGAAACGCCCGTTCCGCACGGTCCCACTGGCGGGCCTGCCAGTACGCAATACCGAGATAGTTCCAGACGTCCGCATCAAACGCACGGCGTTCTATCGCCATCCGGAGCGTACGAATACCCTCGGTGTAGTGTCCCGCTTCGACCAGCGCCTGTCCGAGTTGACTCAGTAATTCCGGCTCGTCCGGCGCCACGCGAAGCCCCATCTGTGCCGCCTGAATCGCCCGCCGAAAATCGCCCTTCTCCCGGTAAAACGTCACCAGGTACGTATAAGCAATAACCATATCCCGTCGCTGGCTGATCACCGTTTTCATGCGCTCGATGGCCGCATCGAGATGTCCCCGACCGTACAGGGCCACGGCCTCCATAAACGCGCGGTGAACGGGCAACAACCGTTTCGGGTCATCCTCCGGAGTGAACCGGGTCTTCCGGGGGCCCGCGCCTCCGGTGGCCGCGTATCCGAGGCTGCGCAGGATCTCCAGGGTTTCC
>CAZIRO010000061.1:4209-14167 GCA_964541595.1 uncultured Acidobacteriota bacterium | reverse complement strand
CGGTCATGCGCTATCCCCAGTCCATGCGATGCCCCGTCCCCTGTCTTCCGTCTCCCGTCCCGGACACCTGCCACCTGCATACCCGATACCCGACACCTGACACCCGACACCTGAGACCCGGGACCGGAGACCGGTGGCCACCGGCACACCGGTGGATCCGGTGGTGCGCATGTCCCATGGCCTGTCCCGATCCCAGGTGTACATTTTGCAACCGGATCCGGCCTCGGGTACAATCGTGTGCACGCAGACACCGCATCCGTACAGGAATCATGTCCATGCTGCACCGTTTTTTCCCTTCGGAAACGCGGGTTTTGCTGGGTATTGGTCTGATCCTGCTCCTCGGGACAGCGGTATTCCCGTTTGCATCGTACCGGTTTCGCCGTTTTCAGGGAGACGAAGCCACGTACTACATGATGGCCCAGAGCCTCGCATACGATGGCGATATTCGATACACGCGACGTGATCTGGAACGGGTGTATACGGACTTTCCCGAGGGTCCGCAGGGGATCTTTCTGCGGAAGGGCAAAGACGGAGGGCTGTACTACGCGAAATCGTTTGCCTATTCGGCGCTGGTTGCACCCTGGTTCCGATGGTTCGGGGTCAACGCGTTTCCCATGGTCAATCTCGCATTATTGCTCCTGGTCCTGGCGGCCGCCGTCTGTTATGTGCACGACAATACGCGCGACGCGTCCGTCAGGTTTTCCCGTGTATGGCCCCTGGTGTTTGTGCTGGCGTCCGTATTGCCCGCGTATATCGTATGGATGACCCCGGAGATATTGAACTTTGCCACGGTATTCCTGGCCCTGTTTCTGTTATTGCACCGGATGGAACGCCCGCAGGGCGGCGGGCTCGCGCGTGACATTCTGGGTGCGGGGATCGGTGGGATCGGCGTATTTGCGAAACCGATCAACGGTGTGGTGTTTATCGTGGCGACGATCGTGCTGTGGCAGCAGCGGGCATGGAAACGGTGGTGGATCTGGGCGATTGTGGGCAGCGTCGTGGCATTCGGTTTGTTCGGTGTGTACGCATGGGTGACCGGAGACTGGAACTATATGGGGGGTGAACGCAAGACGTTCTACGGGCGGTTTCCCTATCAACGTCCCGAGTATACGTTTGAACGCCTGGGAGAATACCATTCGGCGGATGTCAATTATCCCAGGGAATTGTACTATGATGCCCGGACGATCCTGCTCGATGTGTTTTATTACTTTTTCGGTCGATACGCGGGAATCGCCTGGTATTTCCCACCGGCCCTGATCGGATTGGCCGCTGCCATGCGACGACGGAACGGCACGACCGGTGCGCTGCTGCTGGCATTCGTGCTCGGAATGATGGTCTTCATTCTGACGCAACCGCACAACTATATTGGCGGAGGCGGAACGATCGCGAATCGATACTTTCTCAGCCTATACCCGCTGACGTTCTTCATGCGACCCCGGGCGCCGCGGCTTGCTCAGATGGTGGCTGTCGGCATGGTGGCTGCCGTGTTTGCATTGCCCGCCACGGCCGCACCGTTTACGACCGTGTTGAATCCATGGCGATATGCGCATACGCCCGTGCACAGATGGTTGCCGATCGAATACACACAACTGGAAAACCTCCCGACCAATACGCTACCGGCCGCATTTAACGTTGCGTTCCCGGACCCACGCCGGCCGAACTATTTTGTGTTTTTCCTCAACGACGCGTTTTATCCGCGCGAGTCTCACGGGTTCTGGGTGCGGGGCAGGGCGACCTGTGAGTTCGTGGTCAAACGGTATACCCCGATGCGCCGGGTACGCATTCGCATTCGAAACGGCTGGATCCCACAGCATCACGTCGTCGTGCGGTGGCATCGCCATACGGTACGGCTGGTCCTGCACCCCGGACAGGAACGGGTCATTGAGATTTCGAATCCCGGCGGAATGCGCATTCGCAATGTGTGGATGTGGCCGGTACGGATTCGGACCACACGGGGGTTCATTCCCGCACAGGTCGATCCGCAGAGCCGCGATCGGCGGTTCCTGGGTGTGTTCGTTACGATTGAACCGATCGAGTGCATCGGGTGTCGGGTCTCGGAGCGGCGGACGGAACCCGAACCGCAACCGTCAGGACGTGTTGCCGGAACTCGTCAGATCGACCGATCAACCGGATCGTGATGGGAAGTGTACCGTGTCCATGATGGAGACACTGAAACGGTGGTTTTTTCATGTCCAGACGTTTACCGGTTTTGTACTTCATCTGTTCCGATGCGTGGTGACACCGCCACTGTACCTTCGTGAAAGCATGTACTATATGTACACGATGGGGATCGGTTCCCTGCCGGTCATCCTGTTGACGGGGCTGTTTACCGGCGGTGTTCTATCGCTCCAGAGCGGATACACGCTTGCACAGTTCGGGGCAAAATACTACCTGGGACGGATCGTATCGCTGTCCATGGTGCGGGAACTCGGCCCTGTGCTGACCGCACTGATGCTTGCCGGACGGGTCGGTGCCGGGATCGCGTCTGAACTCGGATCCATGGCAGTCACCGAACAGATCAGCGCACTGCGGGCCATCGGACTGGATCCCGTTCGCAAACTCGCATTGCCCCGCTGGCTGGCGTTGCTCGTCATGGCACCGGTGCTGACCGTGCTTTCCTGTTTCGTCGGTCTCTGGGGAGGTGCGCTGGTCGCCGATATCAAGTATCAGGTCCGTCCATCGTTTTACTGGTCATCGGCAGCGAACGTGCTCTTTACGGACGACGTCGTACTCGGATTCCTGAAACCGTTCATTTTTGGTACAATTATCGCGTGGGTGGGGAGTTATCAGGGAATGATGACCACGGGCGGTTCCGAGGGGGTCGGGCGATCGACGACCTCGACCGTCGTGTTGACATCGATCGCCATCCTTATTGCGGACTACTTCTTCAATGAAATATTCATCACATTCATTCTCTGGGTGGGTCATTTTTGAGGTGGCACCATCGGATACAACCGCCGGAACAGTGTGAATCCGCCCGATTGGGTACGACCCATGGTGTGGCAGTGGGCACGTCGATGGTTACGCCGTACACGGTCGGACGTGAAATGTCGGCTGGATCGTTCGGGTGGTCGACCCATTCTGCGGTTCGTACATGTGGACTACTGGCTCGATGATCCGGAAGCGCCGATCCTGCGGGATATCCATTTCCAGGTGATGCCGGGCGGCAGTCTGGTCATCCTCGGTGCGAGTGGCGCGGGGAAAACCACGATCCTGCGACTGGCCATCGGGTTGATCCGTCCCTCGCGCGGCGAGATCTGGATCGACGGTTATGAAATCAGCCGGATGCCCGAACGCCAGTTGATTGAATTGCGCGGTTGTATGGGACTCGTCTTTCAGGAAGGCGCACTGTTTGATTCCCTCACGCTGGAAGAAAACGTCCTGTTTCCACTCGTTGAACGGTTGCACCTGCCGATGGAAGAAGCCCGTGCCCGCGCGCATCAGGTACTTCAATGGGTCGGCCTGAACGGCCACGGCGATAAACTCCCGGCGGAACTGAGTGGTGGCATGCGACGTCGGGCGGGAATCGCGCGTGCACTGGTCACGGAACCGGATATCCTGTTGTATGACGAACCCACGGCGGGTCTGGACCCGATCACGACACGCACGATCGTGGATCTCATCGTCAAGTTGCGCGATGTCCGGGGCGTGACGTCCGTCGTGGTCACGCATAAACTCGAAGACGCCTTCCGTATCGCGACCACCCGGTGGGTTCGGAGAAACGACACCTGGGCTATTGAGGAACGGGATCTGGAGGACCCGTCGATCACCACGGAATTCATGGTCCTGCACGAGGGTCGGGTACGGTTCTGCGGCCCGTTACGAGCGTTGCTGCGCTGTACCGATCCGTATGTCCGGGCGTTTATCGGAAAAATGGAACGGGTGGCCGAGGTCGAACTCCGATAGGGCGGGAGGACCGGGATCCGGAAAGCGACGGGGAATGCGGGGTACAGGAGGTCGGCAATCCCACGGGACGGGGAACGCGTGCGACCGCGGCGGGATCCACCGTGTCCCGTTTCCTGGTCCCGGGGTCGGTTGAACAACATATTATTACGGAGCGTTCGGCCATGCAGTTACGTCGACGGCTCGGATGGCGCGACGTGATCGTGGGGATATCGATTACCCTGGCGGTGATCCTGTTGATGATCGGAATTATTGCCGTGGGCGGAGAAAGCGGCGGGTTCTGGCAGCCCAAAGTGTCGTATTACGTCGTTCTGCCCACTGCGTCTGGATTGTATGTCGGATCACTTGTGATGATCGATGGTATCGAGGTCGGGTCCGTCCGGGCTATTGAGTTCAATCCGGACGGTCCCGGTGTACGCATCCACCTTCGCCTGAACGCACAGTTCCAGCACCGGATTCGTGCGGATTCCGTGGCGGCTGTCAAGAGTCTGGGTCTCCTGGGGGATCGGTATATCGACATTCGCGCGGGGTCACCGCAGAAGGCGTCTTTACCCCCGGGCAGTGTGATTCCGGCAACGGAAGTGTTCGATTATGAAGCCCTGGTCCCCAGGTTTGCTGCGCTGGTAGATGAACTTCAGGAGACACTCGAACGCGCACGTGGAGTGGTGGAACAGATCACACGGGGCGAGGGTCTGGTCGGCGCGCTGGTCAACGATCCGGAACTGCGAGATCAGGTCAAAACGACGGTCGCCGCGATCGCCCACGGTCAGGGTACCCTGGGCCGATTGATTCACGACGCGACCCTGTATCGGGACCTGGAACAGACAGTGCAGCGCCTTCGGGATCGATCCACCGTCGTCGGGATGCTGCTGTACGACCCGGATCGCGCCCGGCAACTCGGAGAGACACTGGACCGGTTGCACCGGATTGCCACACGGCTGGAATCGGGTGAAGGCACGGCCGGCCGTCTGTTACAGGATGAACGCCTGTACGAGGAACTCACGGCAACGCTCCAGCAAATCCGCCTGCTCCTCGATCCGGACCAGAACCCGAACGGCACACTGTATCAACTGCTGCGCGATCCGACGCTGTATCGGGATGTACGGGAAGCCGTTACGGATGTGCGTCGTCTGATCGCCGATATTCGCAAGAATCCAAAGAAATATCTCGCTGTCAAGATTGCGCTGATCGCTTTTTGAACTCGTACTGCGCGAGTGTGGTTTCGTACTCCGCGACGACCTGCTCGAACACACGGACCGCTGCGTCGATGTGCACACGTTCAACAACCAGTGGTGGAATAAACCGAATCGTGCTGTCCCCGCACCCCAGGAGCAGAAGCCCGCGTTCGAAGCACCGCAGCACGATCTCGTTCCGCATTTCGGGAAACGGTCGTCGATGCTCCGGGTGGTCCACGATCTCCACGGCGACCATGAGTCCACGCCCTTCCACCCGGCCGATGTGGGGATGACGGTCCTGAAGTGCACGCAGTTGTTCCACAAGGTACGTGCCCATGGCCGTGGCGTGGTCCATGAGTCCGTTGGCCAGGAGATCGATCGTGGCCAGCGCGGCCGCACAGGCGACCGGGTTGCCGCCGAACGTATTCGCATGCGCACCGCTCGGCCATGTCATGAGATGGGCGCGGGCGAGCATCGCGCCCATGGGCAGACCCGACGCAATGCCCTTGGCCAGACAGATGATGTCCGGCTGGACGCCCGTGTGCTGGTAGGCAAACCATCGACCCGTACGGCCGAAACCGGTCTGGATTTCGTCCACGATGAGTAAGATCCCGTACTGATCGGCGAGTTCCCGTAAACGCGGCAGGAAATCGTCCGGAGGGAATACGTAACCGCCTTCACCCTGAATGGGTTCCACGATAATGGCCGCGATGTTTTCCGGATGTGTTGCACGTTGCAGAATGTGATGGACGATAAAATCGATGGTGTATTCCGTTACCCGATGGGGATCGACACCTGCCGGTGGTCGATACGGGTTGGGATAGGGCGCATGATATACCGGTCCGATCAACGGTGCAAATCGATGATGATGCACGGCTTTCGAAGCCGTTAAAGAGAGTGCACCGCAGGTTCGCCCGTGAAACGCCCCGTAAAACGCAATGAAACCGGGACGGCCGGTAACCCAGCGGGCGAGTTTCAACGCGGCCTCGACGGATTCCGTGCCGGAATTGGTAAAAAAGACCTTCCAATCGCCGGCGCCCGGGAGTTGGGCAAGACGCTCGGCAAGATCGGCCATTACACCGTAATAGAAATCCGTTCCGGCCATGTGCAGAAACCGCTCCAGCTGGCGTTGTATCGCCGCAAGGATGGCCGGATGGCGGTGGCCGGTGTTCAATACGGCGACGCCGGAAGTAAAATCCAGATACCGATTCCCATCGACGTCTTCGACGATGACGCCTTCTCCTCGCGCCATCACGAAGGGATATGCACGCGTATACGATGGGGAACAGTATCGAGCATCCTTTTCCAGAATAGCCCGCGCGTTGGGACCGGGGGGAGGAACGTGAATATGGGGTGCACTGTATTCGGACATATACACGCCTCCTGTGTGTTCATACCGGGGTGTGCGTGTGGATGGACGTTTTTCGCGCCATATGGATTCCGGTTTCTGGACATCGACGCATCGCATTATACCGGAACCCCATATGAATGGCGAGGGTCTCGGGTGTCCGGTGTCAGGTCTCGGGTCTCAGGTCCCGGGTCTCAGGGGCGACCGATCCGGGGTCACCCGGTCACGGTTGTGGCGATGGCATCGTTGTGGTCATTGAACGACACATGTGTGCTCGCCCACGGCCACTCCAGGGTTCACGTCCATGCGGTGCATGCATGCACCGCTGGTCGTTTCCCAAACTCCCGGCACCTGACCCCTGGGACCTGGGACCTGACACCTGAGACCCGAGACCTGACCCCCGGCGGGAAGTTTCATTGCATCCCACGCGGTTTTCCGGTAAAGTAACCGTTCGGCATCGGGATTTCTCAAGGAGGGCGCCCCCATGGTGGAACTCGCCGGGGTGGAACGGGAACGTGAGCGATGGGCCTCCCGCATCGGCCTGATCCTCGCAATGGCCGGAAATGCCGTCGGATTGGGGAACTTCCTGCGGTTTCCCGTACAGGCTGCGTCGAACGGCGGCGGCGCGTTCATGATTCCGTACTTTCTGGCGTTCCTGCTGTTGGGTATTCCGTTGATGTGGATCGAATGGGGTATCGGCCGGTTCGGAGGCCGGCATGGACACGGGTCCCTGCCGGGCATGTATGACAAGATGTGGCGTGTACCGATCGCCAAATATATCGGCGCGCTCGGTGTCTTTATGCCGCTTGCGATTGTGATCTACTACACGTATATCGAATCGTGGACGCTCGCGTACAGTTTTTTCTCCCTGACCAAACAGTACTTCGGCGCGGAATCCTTTGCGGCGGCCAGGGAATTCCTGGGTGACTTCATTTCCCTGAAAATGCGCATCGCGGGGTGGCTCCCGTATGCCATCCTGTTTTATGTGGTCACGCTCTTCATTAACGTCGCCGTGCTGGCACGCGGTATCGCCGGGGGCATCGAACGGCTGGCCAAGGTGGCCATGCCCACACTGTTCATCCTGGCCATTATCCTGGCCATTCGCGTACTCATTCTGGGGGCACCGGATCCCCGATTTCCGCATCGGAATGCAATGGCCGGTCTGGCATATATCTGGGTACCGCACCTGCCGAAACATCACGTGGTGACCGTTCATCCGGAAGAGGCATTTGATCCGAATAGTTTTCGGATTACCACCTGCGCGGAAACCCAGGTCCCGTTCTGCGCACGACTGCCGTACGACGGATGGGACGATCGGGAACGTGCCGCATTGCAGACAAAAGTTCGTATCCGTGTGGGACGTCTGCAGAATTCGGAAGCCATCGCCGTGCAACTCGTCCTGTTTCCAACCGATGTGTTTCGCGGTGAACACGTCAGGGCCTGGGTGGACTATCAAAACCGTCAGAACCAGAATCCGGATACCCACTGGACGACGGTCATTGCGCCCACGCTGGGGATGATTCTGCTTGCCGCGGCCGGACAGATTTTCTTTACCCTGAGTGTGGGTACCGGTGCGATCCAGACCTATGCGAGTTATCTGTCCGATGAGGACGATATCGTGCTGACCGGACTGGCCACGGCATCGACGAATGAATTTGCAGAGGTCGTCCTGGGGGGCACGATCGCGATTCCGGCATCCGTCGCGTTTTTCGGGCTGGTGGCCACGCAGGAGATTGCCGCCGGGGGTGCGTTCAATCTCGGGTTCGTCGCCATGCCGCTGATCTTTCAGAAACTCCCGGCCGGTGCGCTGTTCGGGGCGATGTGGTTCCTGCTGCTGTTCTTCGCCGGCATCACGTCATCGGTTGCGCTTTCTCAGCCGACGATGGCGTTCCTGCAGGATGAACTGCGTGTCCCGCGTTTGCATTCCGCACTCATTACGGGAACACTGATCCTGGTATTTTCCATTCCCTGTGTGCTCTGGTCGGACTGGCTGGACGAAATGGATTTCTGGGCCGGGACGTTCGGTCTTGTGTTGTTTGCGCTGATCGAAACGATCATTTTCTGCTGGATCTATGGGGTCCGCAACGCATGGGAAGAGCTCCATAAAGGTGCAGACATCCGGGTCCCGGGATTTTTCCGGCCGGTGATTCAGTTCGTCACTCCGGCGATCCTTCTGGCGATACTCGCGTACTGGGGATGGAACGACGCGTTGCCAAAGATTCGTGCCGGCAATGTCTATCAGTGGGGAGCGCGGATTGCCATGCTGGTGCTCCTCACCGGCTGGATGGTCGCCATCGGTATCGCCTGGCAACGCAGACGGGAAGAGAAGTGACGTGCAGGAGCGATGGAGAAAAAGGGACATAAACAGTGATGTTATGAAACGGTGACGAAGTCGACGTGGTCATCTTCGTCACCTCGCGTCATGGGGGACACCATGGGGCACCATATGGAATATGGAATGAGCCTGCTCGGCTGGGTGTTCATGCTCGGTGCATGGGCCGTCGTCATCGGACTCAATGTGTTTTGCTTCTCCCGCATTTTTCAGAAACAGTCTCCAGGGAGTCAGAAAGGCCCATGAAACTTCTGGAAAATGGGTCAATGTGGAACACTCATCCGGTCTCTGCATTTTAGTCCAATGGAGTAGACCGCCGTCGGGAATGTGTTCCGGTCCGGCGTCGGAAGGCGATGACGCTATCCGACGGCATGCCTCCGATGATCCACCACACACCTGTTTCCTTCGCGTGTTCCCGTGCCTCCAGCGTGGCCCAATCTTCGCCGATCACCATCGGATGTGCCTGTACTCCGGCAGTACGCAACGTGCGGGCACGCCGAATCGCCCGTTGTACATCCCGACCGTTGACCTTGAGCGATACCTCCACGACCACGACCTGTTTGTCCTTCCACCAGATGAGGTCGGCCAGCGTCGGATCGTCTTCTGCATCCAGCATCTTCTCGCTATCCAGAATCGGCGCCAACCACCGGCTGAGACGTCGTGCCACCTCTGGATGGTCCGTTGCACCCCCGGCGCCCCCCATGAACAGTACCGGTGCCCGCTTGACCACATTCCGTTCGTATCGCTCCCCCTCACGCCGACCCGCTTCACCACGTTGCCATTCAACCAGAGCGTCCACCTTGCCAGTCAGTTCCCGCATTTGTCTGGTCAGACTGTCGACCTGCTCGGCCAGTGCGTCTACTCGTTGCGTGAGGTGAAGCATCTGTTCAGTGAGGTCATCCACGCGCTGTGTGAGATCGTCCACCCGCTGCGTGAGATGTTGCATCTGTTCAGTGAGGGAATCCACGCGCTGGGTAAGGTGTTGCACCTGTTCGGCAAGGGTGTCGACCCGCTGGGTAAGATTGTCCACCCGCTGCGTGAGCTGGATCATCTGTTCGGCGAGGGAGTCCACGCGCTGCGTGAGATGTTGCATCTGTTCGGTGAGGGAATTGACGCGCTGGGTAAGGCGTTGCACCTGTTCGGCAAGGGTGTCGACCCGCTGGGTAAGATTGTCCACCCGCTGCGTGAGCTGGATCATCT
>CAZIRO010000061.1:0-4109 GCA_964541595.1 uncultured Acidobacteriota bacterium | reverse complement strand
AGGGTGTCGACCCGCTGGGTAAGATTGTCCACCCGCTGCGTGAGCTGGATCATCTGTTCGGCGAGGGAGTCCACGCGCTGTGTGAGGTGCTGCATCTGTTCGGCGAGGGAATCGACCCGTTGCGCCAGGCTGTCCACACGTTGGGTCAGCGCTCGAACCTCTTCGCTCAGCCGTTGAAGTCCCAGTTCCGTGTGGCGTTGCGCTTCTGTCAATTCTTGCACAACGCGTGGCAGGTCCAATAGTTCTTCCGATAATACCAGCTGTCGTAGCATGGCCCGCCATTCCGGGTGTGCCTCAATGAGTCGAATCAGATCCGCCAGATCTTCAACCGTCAGTGCCAATGCTATCCTCCTCTTGTTTGTCTGCTGCCCGGTCTTTAAATTATGGAGATTTTTCACTTCCAGTGCCAATTTGTGTGACCTGAAACCGGGACAGGAAATGGGACACGGGGTGTCCCGATGGACCACGCGATATACCTCATCCAGGATGCTCTGACACCTGGGACCTGAGACCCGACACCCGCTGTCGACCGATCCATCCACTCGTCCGGTGCATCCCCTGTCCCATTTCCTGTCCCGATCTCAGATTCTGTTGTTTTGAATATCAGTGGACATTGTGTATAATAAGTACGAATAACGCAAGTTTGCAGGCGAATTTTACTGTTTCAAAAGCGCTGAACGCAAAAGACGCGGGTCAGGTGGTTCCGGGCGGGAGGATACGATGTGCATATCGGGTGGGCGCACGTTGAGTCCTGTGAAAGAGATGATCCTATATCCGGGGCGTGCATGGATGCGTCTGCGGTCTATGCCATGCTTGAGGGTCTACTGAGTGTCCGGGGTGCCCGGAAGCGTTTGGCCCGGCGGGTGTCCATTCGTCTGGAGACGTTGGCCCGAATCCTCGATCCGATGCACCCCAAACGCGCCAGTTGGGTGCTGGCCGGTCGAATCGCCGAAGCGCTTGTAGAGGAATTCGGGTTACCTCCTGCGCAGACGCGTCTGGTGCGGGACTACTTACGCTACAAATCCCGCTTTTGTCTGTCGATTCCCCTCGAAGTTCCGCAAGAGGGTCCGTATCCCGACCCATACTGGATCCGGCGACGCATGAACGATCTGGTCGAACTCTACCGCAAGGCCGGTGCCACACTGAGTCTGGTGCGGGATCCCGGTGATTTTCGGGAAGTGATGGAGGGGTTTCTCCAGGAGAGCCGGGAACTCCTCCGGATGACTGCAACGTGGATGCGGCGTTCGGACACGCCGCTATGGCTCCGGGAAGGCTATATGCAAGCGTGCACGCTGGCCGGGGTTGCCCACGCGGTCGCGGGGTATCTGGTCGAGTCGGCGGTTTATGCCGATCGGGCCGTGCGGCTGGCTCGGGAAATGATGGCGATGGCGCCACCTCGCCGGGAGGAAGACCGCATTCGGATGGCGAACGGTATTTTCGGTGCGCTCACGGCGCCGTTGATTCCCATGTATTTAGCCGGCGCGTATCGTCGGGTTGCAGAGGGGCATGTGCGGAATCAGGGGGATATGCAGGATCTGGGATGCCGATGGCATTTGCCGGGTGACCTCGTGCATGCATGGGTTCTCGATTGTGAGTTAAAACGGTTGCACAGCCTATCGGGGATCACGCGGTTTCGGCTAAGTGGTTTGTTTCCCAAATACAGGGATGCACAGTGAGATGCAGGGGTGGGGTCCGGGCACGGCCGTGCCCATGGAAGCGTTCCCTGTAGGGGCGAGCTCGGCCGCTCGCCCCTACGGTATCTCTCAGTCCCGGACCTACCGTTTTCCGGAACATCACACCCTGCAGACAACACCTGCGCACACGGTCATCCCGCACATTCACGCAACTGCGTCGGTGCGTGCATGGTACCCACCGCTGCCGTGCCCACCCACACAACACTGTATTTGGGAAATGAACCATTTAGTGGTTCATTTCCAAAGTGAAGTGATAAAAAAGGTGCCCGGAGGTTGGGGGATGGGACCCAGATGGACGCTAATAGGTTTTTAACCTGCGTCTGTCTGCGTGTATCTGCGTCCGATACGAACTTGGGAAATGGACCATTTAGCTTGAATACTCAATGTTCTGATGTCAGGAAATACCAGTGCATGTTCTGTAACCGCATGAAAGTATCGTAAAAAGATATATTTATTATAATAATTTATATATACGATATGCCATGATCGCCATCACAGATATGTATATGCACGATTTTGGAATCACGAATCGGCTTCGATATAATTGCAATGATATCACCATCACTTGGATCGAGGAGGGTAGCATGCGTTTGCGATTTGTCGGGTATCTGTGGGTCCTGTTTCTTGCGTGGGGTACATTTCCAACATATGCACAGGAGGGAAAGCAGAGAGGAAAAATGGATGTCAGCGCGGGAGTGGGCATTGCAATCGTGGGCGATGGTATCGGTGGGACCTTCTACCTTACCGGTGCATTGCGATACTTTGTCACTGAAAATATTGCCGTCGAGGGTGAAGTTGGCTACTGGCGTAAATCTTATACGATCGAGTTATTTGACCCATTTGAGGGCACAATCCGGGGCGAAATCCCGGCACGCGACTTGACTATAGGCGTCAATTTCCTTTACACGCTACCTACAAGACGCACCGGCTTTGATGTCTTTGCTGGGGTTGGTGTTGGCATTAACTTTCAGAAAATCTCAGCGTCGGTGCGTGGGGTTGGATTTGCTGCTGAAATCGTTTCAGTGAGTGAAACAGATGCAAGTTTACGATTACTCGGCGGAATTCAGGTTCCTATGGGTCAGAACATGACGGTATTCGGGATCATTCGCTACGATGTTTCAGGCCCCAGTGTGTTTAAACTATATGGAGGTTTTCGATATATTTTATAATTCACGGTCCATTTCCGGGGTGAAGTGACAAAAAGGTGCCGGGGTTCTGGGCACGGAAAGAGTCGTGGACTTCTCTGGATGACTGCGGTTTGGATGCGGTGTTCGGATTGATCCTGCATGGACTGTAATGGCGGGGGGAGAATGGCGTCTTTCACATCGTGTTCACAACTGCCGGGCAAGGGCAGTGAGTTTTTCACGGTATTGCGTTTCCACATGCTGTTCCCGTCCGCGACGGCGGCGGTAGCGCCAGAGACTTCCGACCCAGATCCAGATATACAGCAGAATCGCCCCAAACAGGAAGTCAATGATCCGCTCCGCCAGGTGACGGTGAAACCATGCAGGAATCAGTGCGAACAGCCCAAAGAGCATCAACATCCGGGCCATCCACCAGCTGAATCCCTGGTACCAGAGCCGTTCCTGTCGGAGAAACGACAGCGCGCGCTGCCGTTCGTCTTTCAGACGGAAAAAGTACCACCAGGAACGCATTTCCGGCCAGAGTTCTTCCAATCGAAAGAGCGTCCGTTGCATATCTTCCGCATGGTGCAGTTCGTCTTCAATGAGTGTCCGCAGCAGTTTTGTGCGCATGGTCCGGACCCCGGTGATGAATGCAAAAGCTTCGGATTTCAAAAGACGGATACAGAAACCACAGAGGCACGGAGTGCACAGAGAGTAAGCAACCGGTTTCGATTCGCCTGTGCCCTCTGTGTCTCCGTGGAAGGAGTCCGATCCGAAATTCGCAATCCGCAATTCGAAATAGGTTCAACCGCTTCCTCTTTCGTCGCGCTTTCGTTTCAGGTACTGATACAGATATGCCAGTGCGAGCAACGCCACACCGAGTGCAAGATAGGAGAACACGCGGTACAGGCCGCTGAGATGGGCCGTATCATAGACAAACACTTTGCCCATCGCCAGTACGAGAACGGCCATGGACATGTTCCGCAACAGCGGACTGCGGCGGACCATCCCGATCACGAGCATCAACGATCCCAGAACCAGCCAGGCGATAGAATAGGCGTATTTCTCCGACTGGCCGGTGGTGCCCACGTCCAGGTAGGGACTGTGAAACGCATGTCGCACTTCCAGTGTGATCGTCCACCAGAACAGAAACCATCCGAACCCACCCCACAGACGGGTGAATAACAGCCACCGCCGTCGATTCGTCTCATAAGCGGACAACAGAGCGAGCAACGCAGCGCCGCCGTAGAGTATCCATATCCAGTCCGGCCATCTGTGGATGCCGACACGG
>CAZIRO010000060.1:0-14272 GCA_964541595.1 uncultured Acidobacteriota bacterium | reverse complement strand
GCGCATGACCGCATGGGGACCCACGGTGTCCCATGGCCTGTCCCGATTTCAGGTGACTCGGAAAGGGGGACGGCCCGGGGGGTCGGGTCGCGGGAACCCGGAGGATAGGGCACCCCATGGGATGACGGGTCGCAGGGTCAGGTAGCAGAGTGTGTAGGGAAACTGGTGGATGTCGTCAATGACGGTGACGCTTTGAACGGGATCGGCGTGATAGCACCGGAAATGCGGAACGCCTCCGACGGATCCATAGAAAAGGAGAGTATCGGGGGCACTCCGGTGGAAAATACATCAGGCCAATCGGAGCGCCCCCGGGCTCCACGGCTTATGGCCGCTGGAGGGTGCCAGGCCGGTCCAGTTTTGACTGCGTCGCGAGACCCTTCCGGATGAAACGTTCCCGGTAGTATTCTTTGCCCCGGTCTTTGACACGACGGGGTCGCAATTCCCGACGGAAATGCAACCCGGCAAGACGCGCCAGCCAGCGATTCTTTCGCATATACCGCTGCACGTCCGGACGATCGGGATCGATGAGATAGATAGCGTCCGTCGGCTGGCAGATCAGACTGACTTCAATGTTCGGGGCAATCCCGATAGGAATCCCCTTTTGCATACACGCTTCAAACATGTGTCGGTGCACGACGACCATATCTTCGTAACGCGGCGGTGGCCAGTCTTCCATTTCCGCGCCGATCAGCGGACGGAACACACACACGGTCGGAAACGCGCCGACGTCGGTAATGTAATCGATGGCTGCCAGTGTATCCTCGATCGGTTCGACCCCGGCAATAATTTCACCGGACACACGGCCTTTCCCCATTTTCTGGCTCGTGTATTCCATTGCCCGGAAGTACAGGTCCTGGCCCAGTGTCCGGTGTTTCCCCGGACAGATCTTCTGGAACCATTCCGGATTGTAGAACTCGAAACAGAACGAGAAATGGTCCGTACCGAGGTCGATCAACCAGTCGTACAGCCAGAACGACTTCGCCGGAACGGCCTGCACGCCAACGATCAGACCGACACGTTCTTTCACGGCTTTAACGTAGGGTGCGATGATCTCCAGATCCCGGTCGCCCCCCTGGAACCCGCTGTTGAAGTGTACGAACGTCACGCCGGATTCTTCTTTCGCGGCCCAGCATGTCTCGACGACGTCTTCGACCGTCTTGATCAGGGCTTCATTGACGCCGACGTTTTCGCCGCTGGTGCAGAACTTACAGGTCAGATCAGCAGTTCCCCAGTACCCGCATGGCGGTCCGACGTAGATCCCGAGGTACGTGCCCTGAAGTACACCCACGTCCATCATCAGTTTTCCGGAGGACGTTTTTTGCATGTACCATCTGGGCTGGGGTGGAATGATCACATCGTAAACTTCACCGTTTCGGTCATCCCGTACGTGGTAACCGGCGTTGTCCTTGAACAGAACAAACGGGGATGCCATCGCGAAGGGTTCCTCCACGGGCGCGTTCATCCAGATGTCTTTCAGGTCGCCAGGAATGACGAGTTCCAGTCCCGATCCCAGCCCCGCACGCGTCCGGGCAAACGAACGGGAATCGGTTTCCAGCGTACAGGACGGATCGATACGCAATCCGTGACAGAACAGATCGAGTTCCAGTTCACACGGGTTCCGGCGCGTCACTTCAGTTTCCACAGTGATGGTCTTCATAGGCTGTACTCCTGTTGGGATTGTTCATGCAATTCGCGCACGTCAATCCGCAGGGTCTTACGGATCGAGGGCGGTCGTTTTCCGGGGGCAAACCGGACGGACAGGAAATCGATCACCTCCCGCAATTGCTCGGGATCACGTTCCAGATCGATGAATCTTCCCCCGTAGGAGAACACATTGCGTGTATGTACAGCGCGTGAAAATTTCAAACACAATGCCACCCAGCGTCCGTCCTGCAACCGGCGCAGTTCCACGACAGGCGCGAGGTGTTCGGTAATTGCCGTTTGTGCGGGCCGCCACAACGCGCCCCAGGCCTGAATTTCCAGCACGATATCCGGCCATTCCGTATGATGTTGTTGCCACCACTGCAACAGGGATTGTCCCGCGGACTGCCAATCCCGCGGCCACTGTTGCAGTGCAGTCGGCCCCTCCAGCGGGGATGTCCCGGCCATCTGCATGTACACCCTCCATCCACGTATACCCGTCCGGTTATGCCTTTTGTGATGCAATCTTCATGCCAAAGGTGCGGCCCCGACCGCATGACGTCGATCGTCCGCTTCATTCTTACACAAACCGCAGCGCTCCGGTTGCCCGCAGCCGGGGTATCGTCCGATTTCTGGGAATGCGTATATCGGGATTGTGCCAGTTTTCGGACATTGCGGGATTCCGGAAGATCCGTAAAAATGGTGCCGCATGCAATTCCGGGCTGTTTCACTGCGCACCGCAGGAGACAGTATGTGGATGTGTCAACGACCGCGGCACAGATGGGTTCGTGCAACGGTTCGGTGGCTCGGATGTTTGCTGTGCATCGGCACGGGTTTCGCACATGCCCAGCAGGTATGGATTTTTCCGTTTCCGTTTGAAAACCGGACCGGTGCAACACCGTACTACTGGATGGGCGAAGCCATTGTGGAATGGTTGATGCACAATATCGTCATCGAGCCGTACGGACGGTGGGTACCGTTCGGTGTTCGGCGTGCCATATTTGCCGCGCACGGGCTCGTTTACCCGTACCCGGTGTCTCTGCCGACAGCGCTGTCGATGGTACGCGCATGGCCGCGCGTCTGGATATTCCACGGGTACTATACGCGAACCGGATCGGACCGATCCCACGATACGACCTTGCGGTGGACGCTGCGTCTGATCGATCCGAGCGGACGGGTCCCGCCCACGGAATGGACGGTGACCCTGCCGATGACGGCCTGGGACAGCCGGGGGCGGCCCCTGCTGGAATCCGTGGTGGACCATCTGAAACGGAACGGGATCCCGGCGCGACTGCGTGCCCACCACTGGCCGGACGTGCCGCTGGATGTGTTTGAACTCTGGACGAAGACCCTGTGGACGATCGATCCGGGTGAACGATGGCAAAAACTCCACCGTATAGCCCTGCGCGCGCCGGATTTTGTCGACGTGCGCTGGACGCAGATCTGGACTGCCATGCAGGCCAATCTGGTGCAGGGTCCGATCGCACAGGAACTCACCGAATGGGTGGACCGGACCGTCGCCCGACGGACCCATGTCGATGCCCAGGCGGCCAATTTCCTTGCCACGTGGTTCTATCTGCGCCAGCGCTGGGATCGTGCGCTGGACATTCTGATTGCGGCACGGCGGCGAACGGATCACCCCGGATTGGAAAACAATATCGGCGTGATCCTGGCGCGACTCGGCCGGATCGGACCCGCACGCGGGTACCTTGCGGCGGCACCGGCGCTGGATCCGCGACGTGCGGTGCACACGTGGAACGGTCTGGTACTCGCGCGCATGACGGAAGACTGGCCGTTTTTACGGGAATGGATTCCCCAATTGTATCCCCGAACGTTCCATCCGGTGCTCATCACATGGGCAGCAGACACGGCACGCCGTTTTGCGGACACCACATCGGCCCGATGGTTGACTGTCTGGGCGGAATCGCGCGGTGCATCCAGCACTGATCCGACGTTGCATGATCTGTGGATATGGATCACCTGGCTGGCGACCGTGGAGGGACCCTGGGACCCGCTCGTGCTGGAAGGCGTGCGGTCCGTTTCGTTCGGCAATGAACCATCCAGCCGTTCCGGGACTTCGCCGGTATGGATCGGAGACCTGAACGGGTTATGGACACAACTCGACGCGAAATTTGCCGAAACGGCGGACGAAACATCTACGGAAGAACTGGAAGCATGGCTTCGTGCGTTGACGTGGCTCATGGATGCACCGGAATTGCAATACTATCGTGCCCTGTTGATGGCCCGCCGGGGAGATACCGAACACGCACGTACATTGATGCAGCGGTACTATCAGCAGACCAGCGACCCGCGTGCACGCCGCTGGCTGGAACAACAGGAGAGCGGCGCAGAGAACGATAAACGCGGGAAGAGTGGCACGAAGTGACGTCGTGTGCTGCCACCGTCGGCACTTTCCCTCTCGTCACTGCATCGGGACCATGCACCACCTGGGAGCCCCGGGAAACCATTCCCCTGATCTGTGCGTTTAATAGCGAAACAGCGTATGCGAATCCGCGGTCGAGGTCACCTGCAATGAATGGCAACAAGTGTCAACGCATACGTGTCGCGATCTTATGGATGGTCATCGGTCTCGTGCTCGGGAGTGTATGGCCAGCCTGTCGCAATCGTTCGGCCGCAGAAGACTCTCGCCCGCCACAACGACCGTCCCGTCAGGATACGCCGGCACGGGGTCGTGCCCGCACAGCGCCCGACATGCAGGCGCCCCTCGTACAGGTGGCGCCCGTAGAGCAACGTGCACTGGACGTGCGTATATCGTCCACGGCGACGCTCTTTTCCGAAGCCGATGTCGTTGTTTTTCCGGAAACCACCGGGCGGATCGTGCGTATCCTGGTCGACGTCGGACAGTGGGTGGAAAAGGGAGACCTGTTGATTCAACTGGACGATGAAACCCAGCGTGTCCAGTATGAAAAGGCACGTGTACAGAAAGAGCGGCTGGAACGGGAACTGAAACGTCAGGAACAACTCTACGAGGCCGAGTTGATCGCACGGGAAGCTTACGAGACCACGCTGAACCAGTACCGCCAGGCGGTACTGGATTTTGAAACCGCACGGATCAATCTGGACCGCACGCAGATTCGGGCCCCGATCCGGGGTCAGGTGGTGGAACGGTTCGTCACCGAAGGGCAACTTGTCACCCCGAGCACACAACTCGTACGCATTGTCAATACCCGTGAACTGTACGGTCGCATCTTTTTACCGGAACGTGAACTGCCGCGGGTGCGGGTCGATCTGCCCGTTCTCATTGAGAGCGACCTGTTTCCGAACCGCGCGTTTCGCGGTGTCGTCGACCAGGTCAGTCCGGTAGTCGATGCGCAGAGCGGAACGTTTCGGGTCCGGTTTCGTGTACGGTCCGGTATTGGGGCACTGCGTCCGGGAATGTTCGTTCGGGTACATCTGATCGTTGAAAAGAAGGAGAACGCGGTGGTCATTCCCAAAGTTGCGCTCGTTCGCGAGCGTGACCGGGATTACGTATTTGTCGTGCAGGACCATCGGGTGCAGCGGCGGCACGTACGTCTGGGACTGGACAGCGGGAACGTCGTGGAGGTCCTGGATGGTGTCCGACCCGGCGAACGCGTGGTCATTGCGGGACACACGGGCCTGCAGGACGGCCAGCGTGTGCGCATTTTTGCGCCCCGGGGACCACGGCCGCGAGGAGAGTGATCGATGACCCGTTCGAATGCGCCGACACGCCGGTGGTTTGCCTTCACGGTCCAGCGTCCCGTAACGCTATCGATGATCGCGCTCAGTGCCGTGGTGCTCGGGATGCTCGCATATCAACGACTCCCGCTGAATCTCATGCCCGAATTGACCTATCCGACGATCACGATCCGTACGGAATACCCCGCAGCAGCACCGGAAGAGGTCGAAGACAGCATCTCCCGTCCGATCGAGGAAGCCCTCGGTGTGGTGCACGGACTCGTACGTATCTCGTCCATTTCGCGTGCGGAGTTTTCGGACGTCATTCTCGAGTTCGAATGGGACACAGATATGGATCAGGCCATCCAGGAGGTGCGGGAAAAACTCGATCAGATCGTGCTGCCGGAAGGTGTCCGACCGCCGCTGGTGTTGCGATACGATCCGAACACCGACCCGATCATGTCCGTTGCCCTGTACGGTGATCGTCCGTTGACCTACCTGCGGTTTATCGCCGAAGAAGTCGTACAACCGGAACTGGAAGGCGTCGAGGGCGTGGCCGCCGTCCGTGTCAAAGGGGGACTGGAAGAGGAAATTCACGTTGAACTCCACGAGAATTTACTCACGCAGGTTGGTATTTCGATCGATCAGGTCATTCAACGGTTGCGTCAGGAGAATGTGAACCTCGCCGGGGGGAAGATTCTCGAGGGCCAAACGGAATACCTCGTACGCACGATCAATGAGTTTCGCACGCTGGACGATATCGCACAGATCATTGTCGGGTATCAAAACGGCGTACCCATTTATTTGAAAGACATCGCAACCGTCCGGAGCACGCACGAGGAACGTACGATCATCACCCGCGTGAACGGTCAGGAAGCGGTCATCCTGGACATTTACCGGGAGGGAGACGCAAATATTGTCGACGTCGCCCGGCGGGTGCGGGAACGGATCTTCGGCGGTCCCGCGTATTTCCGCTGGAAGGCCCGCCAGGAAAAACTGCGTAAACGTCTGGCCGAGTTGCGCGCGCGTCGACAAAAAGAGGGGCGCCCGCAGACGCCACCGTCGCGAGGCCGGCATGAAGGCCGACGCCGGGGTCGGGATGCCCGCATGCGTATGCTCATGGCACAGGCCCCGCCGAAACCGATCGTGGAGCGCTTGCCCGAAGGCATGGCCATGACCGTGCTCTCCGACCAATCACGGTTCATCCGGGCGGCCATCCGTGAGGTTCGGCAGGCGGCATTGGGCGGCGGGCTCATCGCGATATTCGTGATCTATCTCTTTTTACGACAATGGCTGAATACGTTTATCGTCGCCGTAACCATTCCCCTTTCGGTGATTACCACGTTTCTCATCATGCATTTACTCGGGATTTCACTGAATATCATGTCCCTCGGAGGGATCGCACTCGGTATCGGGATGCTCGTGGACAATGCGGTCGTCGTGCTGGAATCCATCCATCGCTGTCTCGAAGAGGGGGACGATCTCGTGCACGCCGTGTTGCGCGGTACCGGCGAGGTGGGCATCGCCGTCACCGCGTCGACAATGACGACGGTGAGTGTATTCTTTCCGATGATCTTCGTCGAGGGCGTCGCGGGTCAACTGTTCGGGGATCAGGCTGCGACGATTGTCGTATCCATTCTCGCGTCGCTGGTGATCTCACTGTTTTTGATTCCCATGCTCCGTTCCCGACGATGGGGTATTGCCGCGGGCGGGGAAACCCCGCGCAGTCTCTGGGCATGGTTGTGGCCGGGCGGCTGGCGTGCATTTCTGCAGGGAATTCGTGCACCACGCCCGAAACCGGCCCTGTACTTGTTGAAACCCCTGGCGTTCGTGGTCTGGATCGTGCATACGGTGGTGCTGTTGATCGTACGGATCGTGATGGTTGTGATCGGTGTTGTCCTGGTTATCGGGATGCGTATCTTCCGGGGGGTGCTATACATTCTGGGATGGGTGCTCCGTCCGCTGGGACGTCTGACCGAACACATGCTACGGGGATTGCTCCGGGTTTACGATCCCATGTTACGCAGGGCACTCCATCGGCCGGGACGCGTATTTGTTCTTGTCATGGTGCTCGTTGCAGTGACCATCTGGATCGGACGACGTATCGGTACGGAACTCATTCCGGAAGTGCATCAGGGGGAGTTTTCCGTATGGGTGGATTTTCCGGTGGGTACGGCGCTGCAGTGGACCGACCGGGTGGTAACGGAACTCGGGGCACAGATCCTGGCGATGCCGGAAGTCGAGCGGGTGCTGACCACCGCGGGTACGGATCCGGGAACCATTCACCTGTATCGGATCGAAGGGGACCATACCGGTCGGATCACGGTGTTCCTGCGAAAGGACCGGGATCTGGTACGCACGGAACGGCGGGTCATCGCACGCATTCGGCAACTGCTCACCGCGTATCCGCAGGTGCGATACACGTTCCGCCGGCCCACGCTCTTTTCGATGCGAAATCCCCTGGAGATCGAAATCCGTGGGGACGACCTGCAGGTGTTGCGTCAACTGGGTGAACAGGTGCTCGCGCGCGTCCGGACGATACCCGAAATTCAGGACGTGTCGCTCAATATGGGGACCGGTTTTCCGGAGATCCAGATGCGGTACCGGCGGGATCGGTTGTACCAGTATGGGCTGGACCTGTTGCAGGTGGCTGAAATCGTTCGAAATAAGGTCCTCGGCAATCCGTCTACGCAGTTGCGCCGCGGTGAACAACGGATCGATATTCGCGTACTCGTCCGTCCCGGTGATCGTGCAACCGTCGAGGATCTCATCAATCTGAATGTCAATCCCAGGGGAACCCCACCCATCCCGTTACATGCCGTGGCCGATATCGACGTCGTGCAGGGACCGAGTGAGATCCGGCGCATTCAGCAACGGCGGGTGGCCCTGATCACGGCGGGATTGCGCGGGTTCGATCTCGGGGGTGCGGCAGAGAAGGTGCGCCGGGTGCTGGCAGATATCGCGCGGCCTCCCGGATATGAAATCGTGATCAGCGGCCAGAGTCGCGAAATGCAGACGTCCCTGCGTAGTCTGGAACTCGCGCTGGCGCTGGCCGTGTTTCTCGTATATGTGGTCATGGCCTCGCAGTTTGAATCGCTGGTCATGCCGTTTGTCATCATGTTCACGATTCCTCTGGCGTCCGTTGGGGTGATCTGGATTCTCTGGATCGGTGGATTCAGCCTGAACGTGGTCGTTCTGATCGGGATGATCATTCTTGCCGGTATCGTGGTGAACAATGCCATCGTGCTGCTGGATTATGTCCAGCAGTTACGACAGCGCGGACTTGATGCGGAAGAGGCCATCGTCGCCGCGGGAAAGATCCGGATGCGCCCGATTCTCATCACGACGTTGACCACCGTACTGGCGCTGATCCCGATGGCGATCGGTTTGGGCGAGGGCGCGGAATTGCGGCAACCCATGGCATGGACGATTATTGCCGGGTTGTCCGTATCGACATTACTCACACTGGTCATCATTCCGGTGGTCTACGGTCTCGTTGAACGATTGCGCGTCCATTTCGTCCACGCCCGAACGGCGGCGGATGGCGGTGTCCCCCCTGCAGCCCCCTGAGACCTGACCCCTGACGCCCGATCCCGGTGTTCCCACTCTGAAATCGGAACAGGCCATGGGACACCGTGGGTCCCCATTCGGCCATGCGATGTCCCCATCCCATGAGATGCCCCGTCCCCTGTCTTCCGTCTCCCGTCCTGGATACCTGACACCCGGGACCGGACACCCGATACCTGACACCCGGGACCGGAGACCGGTGGCCACCGAACACACCTGTGGATCCGGTGGTTCCCCTGTCCCATTGCCTGTCCCGATCCCGGTTCCCATCTATCGACACATGGATGGTGGCCGCCTATATTATGGTGATGCTTGCACCGCGCGAGGCCGAACGAATGTCAATGGAAGCCATGCATGCTGAACCCGTGTCCACACAGGAAACGGATACTCCCCTGCAGATTGCGGGGCGTACGTTTCGTTCCCGATTGTTCCTCGGGTCTGCGCACTATCCGAATCCGGAGATCATGCGACGCGCGATCCGTGCATCCGGTGCGGAAGTCGTTACGGTCGCGATCCGGCGGTTCAACCTCAAGGAACGGTCGCCGTACGACGTCCTGAGTCTGATTGAATCCGAAGGCGTCATGATCCTGCCGAACACGTCCGGTGCGTATACGGCACGTGAAGCCATCCTGCTCGCCCGTCTGGCGCGCGAAGCGCTGGGCACGAACTGGGTCAAACTCGAAGTCATTGGCGACGACGAGACGTTATTACCGGACGTGGAAGAACTCCTGAAAGCCGCAGAGGTTCTCGTCCAGGAAGGATTCGTTGTCCTGCCGTATACCACGGACGATCCCGTGACTGCACGAAAACTCGAAGAAATCGGTTGTGCGGCGATCATGCCCCTCGGCGCGCCGATCGGATCCGGAATGGGTATCCTCAATCCGTATAACATTCGACTGATCGTGGAACAGGCGCGGGTGCCGATCATCGTCGATGCCGGGGTGGGGACGGCTTCGGACGTGGTGATCGCCATGGAACTCGGGTGCGACGGGGTCCTGATGAATACCGCCATCGCACAGGCCAAAGACCCCGTACGGATGGCGCGCGCGATGCGGTATGCAGTAGAAGCCGGACGGTTGGCCTATCGGGCCGGACGAATTCCGAAACGGTGGTATGCACAGCCCTCCAGCCCCACGGAAGGCCGCGTGGATCTGCCGTCGGTTGCAAAACGTCCGTGAAATGCCTATATAACTAACAGAGAAGTTTGCCCCATATTGTTGAGGTGTCGATTGAGATATGGGGATCGATCTGAGCCACATCACATTGGCGCCCTTTTTTCCAATGTTCCTCCAGATTGGAAGCCCACACAATATCCCATCTTAGGAGAGGGGGGTCTTGCCGTTCATCGACCATGAGCCCATCGAAGAATGGGAAGACGCATCGGCCGGTAAACGCAAACGCCGGAAAAGACGCAGCCGCCGACAGGACTACGAGGTCGATATCGATCTGACGGTCGAGGACGACGACGATGCTGTAGAGGCCGAAGAGTGGCTTGCCGTGCTCGACAGTTTCGATGTCGATGAGATCATCGATCTGGGCGTCCCCGCGAATGTGGATGAACAGGAATGCGTGCCGCTGCGCCAGCCGCTCCCGGAAGAGTTCGCCGAGGATGACACCGACGAAACGGACTGGCACGCCCGCATCGCGGATCCGGTGAAGATGTACCTGCGCGAGATGGGTGTGGTCCCCCTGCTGACACGTGAAGGTGAGATCGCCATTGCCCGCCGGATCGAGCAACACCGCGATCGGATGCTGTGCGCACTGTACGCTTCACCGGTGACCATTCGCGAGGTCGTCGGATACATCGAAAAACTCCGGAAGAATCATCGGTTTCTCGCCAAACTGCTGGAACACCACGACGAGTTCGGTAAACCGATCAATATGGAAAAGCGCTACCACGAGGTCATGCCGATCTTTGAAGAGATCGACCGCCAGTTCCAGCGTATGCTCGACATTTATCAGAAGATGCAGAAGAGCGACAATACGCGACAGAATCGACGGTGGGCGCTGCAGATCCGTCATATTCGCCTGAAGATCGCACGCCTGATGCGCAAGGTGAACTTCAATCAGGATACCCAGAAACGGTTCATTGAACGGGTGGCCCAGAAGGTACAGCAGTTCGACCAGTTGCAGGAACGGATTCAGAATCTGCAGGAACTCCTGAAAGAACGGGGGAACGGCGACGCCACCCAGATCGAAGCGGAAATCCGACGTTTGCGCCAGCAGATCCGCACGATGGAACGGCAACTCGGGATGCGCTGTGCGACATTGCGTAAGAATTACGAGATCATCCTGCGGGAACAGGAGGCCATGGAGCAGGCAAAATCGGAACTGGTCGAAGCGAATCTGCGGCTGGTGGTGAGTATCGCAAAGAAGTATGTCAACCGCGGGTTGCACTTCCTCGATCTCATCCAGGAAGGCAATATCGGTCTGATGAAGGCTGTGGAAAAGTTCGACTACAAACGGGGATTCAAGTTTTCCACCTATGCCACCTGGTGGATTCGCCAGTCGATCACGCGGGCCATCGCGGATCAGGCGCGGACCATTCGCATTCCGGTGCACATGATCGAAACGGTCAATAAGATCGCCCGCGTAACCCGAGAACTCATTCAGGAACTCGGGCGTGATCCCACGCAGGCGGAAATCGCCGAGCGTATGGGCGTGCCGCTGTCGAAAATCCAGAAGATCCTGAAGGTCACCCAGGAACCCGTTTCGTTAGAGACGCCAGTCGGCGACGACGGGGACACCCGTCTGGAGGACTTCCTGGAGGACCAGATGATCCCCCTGCCGGAAGAGGCGGCCCTGAAAGAGTGCCTCCAGTGGGAAACCGAACGCATCCTGAAACAACTGTCGCCGCGTGAAGAAATGGTGTTGAAAATGCGATTCGGTCTGGGTGACGGGTTTGAACGCACGCTGGAAGAAGTGGGCCAGAGTTTCTCGGTAACGCGTGAACGAATCCGCCAGATCGAAGCCAAAGCCCTGCGCAAATTGCGGCATCCCAGCCGCGCCAGGCGGCTGAAGAGTTTTGTTCAGTCATCCTGACCGCAGCATCTCGGGTTTGCAGGGGTTGTTGAACACCGTCGATACGCTGAAAAATGGGCATGAACACCACGGTATTTCGCGCCTGCATTGAGGGTGATACGGCCACGATCCGGCAGTGGATCCGGTCCGGGGGAGACGTCAATGCGGACAACGGTCTGGGACAAACCCCTTTGATGTGGGCCGCCATGTGGGGACATACAGCCATCGTACGGATGTTGCTCGATGCGGGTGCGGACGTCAATGTGCGGGATGTGGCCGGACAGACCGCGCTCATGTGGGCTGCCAAAGCGGGGTACCCGCAGATCGTACGCATGCTCCTCGAAGCGGGGGCGGATATCGACGCGACCGACCGGGAGGGCCGGACAGCACTGATGCATGCGGCACTCTGGGGGCAAACCCGCGTCGTGGACATACTCCTGCAAGCCGGCGCCCGACGGGACTGTCAGGACGCGCACGGACACACCGCCCTGACGCTTGCGGAAAAGTACGGGCACACGGAGATCGTGCGTCTACTTCAGAATCCGCAGACTTCTCCCGCACCGACACTTAACGCGGGTTAAACGCCTGTGTCGTCCCGTAGATGTGATGCTGGATGACCCGCGCCCACTCGTCCCGCAGTTGCTGAATCGGACGGGTCCACTCCTGCAGTTCCTGCATGTACGTATCGGCGAGTTCGCCCACACGGCGAATCCATTCCCGATTGTCCCGAAGCCACTGACGGATCAACTGCCGACCGACAATCCGGAACGCCGCCGTACGCACCTGCATCTGAAGTAACGACGCCAGCGCCCGCGGAAGTGAATAAAATCGCCGCATGGCCCGCATGACCGACTGCTGGAGTTCTTCCGGGGTCATCCGTTTCGGCTGAAAGACCACACTGTGGCCGTCATATCGGGTCCAGTCACGGTACAGGATACGTCCCTCACGTTCCATGGCGTCGTACAACCGCGTGCCGGGAATCGGAACAAGGATCATCAACTGGATCGTGTTGATCCGGTGTTCCAGTGCAAAATCCACCGTACGGTCCGCTGTATCCGGCGTATCCGCGTCGCTACCGATGACAAACATCCCGTGGATGCTGATATTCCACCGGCGAATGGCTTCAATCGCCCGGATGATGTCTTCGAGCGTCTGCTTTTTGTTGAATGCCTTCAGTGTTTCCGGATTGATCGATTCAAAACCGATGTAGAATATCTCCGCACCGGATGCGGCAGCCAGTTCGAGGAGTTCCGGATCACGCCCGATTTCTACACGTACCTGGGCGCCCCATTTCAGACGGATGTTTTCCTGAATCATGCGCCGCAACAGCGTCTTCAGACGGTTGGGGTTCGCGTTGAAAATGTCGTCATAGAAGAACACATGCCGACAGCCCAGTTCCTGGAGGTGATGCAGACCTGCGATCACACGGTCAATCGACAGAGTGCGGAACTGCCGCCCGAACATCGCTGTGACCGAACAGAACTCACAATCGTACGGACATCCACGGGACGTCATAAGCGGGGCAACGGACTGAAAGGGCAGGCTCGGGTACAGGCTGAAATCCGGATCGGGAATGGTTTCCATGCGGGTGACGATGGGTCTTTGCGGATGGACCACGATGCGGTCGCCATCGCGATAACACAGACCGGGAATGCGGTCGAATCCTTCACCGGCGTTCAGCGCTTCCATGAAGTCCAGAATGACATACTCCGGCTCGCCACGAAACACAAAATCACAGTAGTTCAACGCTTCCTCGTAACAGAACGTTACGTGCGGACCGCCCATGAATACCGGTACCCCGGTACTCGATCGGATCGCATCGGCAAGCGCATACCCCCGCGGCGTGGTCGATGTGATCGTGGAGATACCCACCAGATCGGCGCGTGTGATGAGATCGAAATCCAGTGAATGGGTTTCCTCGTGCAGGATGGTCACGTCATATCCCGCGCGTTTCAGGATCGCACCCAGAATGGGCAACCCGAGACGCGGCAGGTGGATCATGGAATATACGTGATATCCGGGGGACCGGGGTTCGATCAGAACCACGGACCGGACCGGCCTTCGCCATCGAAACTGTCGCTTCACCCAAACCCTCCGTATGGAGAAATCGCCCCGAATCCCGTCCGGTACGGAACCCGGGGCGATTCCCGTTGAAAAATTTTACAGCATGCAACGAAATTTTGCAATCCAGTGCCCGCTGGGATCGGGACAGGCAATGGGACATGCGCACCACCGGATCCACCGGTGTGCCGGTGGCCACCGGTCTCCGGTCCCGGGTGGCGGGCACCAGGTCCCAGGTGTCAGGTGTCGGGTGTCAGGTGTCAGGTGTCAGGTCTTCTATGTTAAACGGGGTTAGATGTTAGGGGTTATGGGTGTAAAATGCGAT
>CAZIRO010000059.1:12666-14485 GCA_964541595.1 uncultured Acidobacteriota bacterium | reverse complement strand
GTTCACGTCCATGCAGTACACGCCCGCCCCGCAGGTCGTTCCCCTAACTCCCAGCACCTGACACCCGAGACCTGCCACCTGGGACCTGAGACCTGAGACCCGACACCCGAGACCTGAGACCTGACACCTGACACCCGACACCTGCCGAAACGGTGACGAAAACGCGCCTGCCGGTCGCTCGTCACCGGAGTCACGGCGCCGAAATAGGCCGGCCCCGGGAACGGTATCGTACCCGGGCATGCGGGGAGCCATGGTGTTGCGGGCATTTGAAGAACGCATGAACGATTTACAACAACGAATGCTGTATATGGCCCGCCTGGTGCTCGAAATGGTCGAACAGAGTGTACGCGGGCTACAGGACCAGGATCATGAGTTGCTCGCACAGGTCCTGAAAACGGAAGATCAGGTGAACCTCCTGGAGATCGAGATCGACGAACGTTGTGTTCAGATCCTGGCACTTTATCAACCGGAAGCCCGGGACTTGCGGACCATCCTGAGTATCCTGAAGATCAACAATGATCTCGAACGCATCGGTGACCATGCCGTCAACATCGCCGGGCATGCTCAGTATCTGTTGCAGTTCCCGCCTGTAAAACCGCTCATCGATATCCCACGAATGCAGGAAATCGCATGTCAGATGCTGGACCGTGCGATCGAGGCGTTCATTCACGGCAATGCGACCGAAGCCCATCATATCTGCGAAATGGACGATACGGTCGACCAATTGCGGGACCAGATCATCCGTGAATTGTTGACCTACATGACGGCGAACCCCAGGATCATCGATCAGGCGCTGCGTCTTATTCTTATCAGCCGCGATCTCGAACGTGTGGGGGATCTCTCGACGAACATCGCGGAAGAAGTGATCTTCATGGTCGAGGGCGTGAGCATCAAGCACCACATCCAGGAGCGCCGGGGTTAACCGGAAGCGGCAGTATGGGACAGCGGGATTTCGAATGGATCGAGCACGAAGGCGAAATGGGCATTCTGGCCTGGGGAGATACACTGGAAGACCTCTTCCAGGCCGCCGCGGACGGACTCTACGATCTCATGCGTCGGCAATTCACCATCCGGGAACCGCGCACACGCGAGATCACCCTGGAAGCCGACGCCGTTGAACTGCTGTTGAAAGCGTTTTTGAGTGAACTCGTATTCTTCCAGAGTGCATACCACGAAGTCTATCCGACGCGTGAGTTTCTGGAACTGCGGCCGCATCGGTTGCACGCACAGCTGATCGGGGGACAGTACGATCCGGCCGAGAACCCGTTAGAACGCGAGATCAAAGCGGTCACGTACTATCGGTTACGTGTCTGGCAGGCGAACGGTCGCTGGTGGGCGATATACGTGGTCGACGTATGAAGCCGGTCAGTTGTCCCGCAGGACGGCGGCCAGGGCCTGAACCGTACGCTCCAGAACGCCCCGGTTTTGGTGTACGACCTCCCGGGCACGTGTCCCACGGGATTGCCAGGGTTCCGGACGGGCGGTCCAGTGCTGCAGAACGGTATCGAGTTCGTCTGCAGACGTGATGACGATGGCATCCGCCGCCCGAAAGATATCGACCACGTCCCGAAAATCCGCATGATACGGTCCCATCACCACGGGCACACCGAACCACGCCGGTTCGATCGGGTTATGCCCCCCCAGTCCCGGAACGAAACTCCCCCCGACGATCGCGAGTGCGGCCTCTGCATAACACCTGGCGAGTTCACCGATGGTATCCAGTACAACGATCGTGTGCGTGGTTTCCGGGGAGTGCGTACGCCGTTCGACCGCGAGTCCCCGCGCACGCCATTCGGTCATCCACTGATGGCCGCCCTCG
>CAZIRO010000059.1:0-12656 GCA_964541595.1 uncultured Acidobacteriota bacterium | reverse complement strand
GGCGTGGGGCCACCAGATGGCAAACGTGCGGGACCCGGCCTGCCCAGCGGGCGATCACCTCCCGCAGCACTGGCCACTCGGCCGCCACCCAGCTGCCCCATACGACCATGGTGCGGTTGGCACGCCACCGTTGCAACCATTCCGGCGGCCGGGCATCCTGCAGACGTGCGATGACGGCGTCGAACTTGAGATTTCCGAGGACGTGCACGCGATCCGGCGGTGCACCCAGTGCGATCCAGCGGGCGGCCTGCGATTCGGACTGGGCACCGATGAAACGGATGTGTTGCAGGAGTCCTTTGAAAAACCATCGCAACCGGCGGTATCGGGACCATGCACGGTTGGAAATCCGGGCATTGACGATGCATACAGGAATCGATCGAGAGAACGCGCGCCAGTACAGGTTCGGCCACAGTTCCGTTTCCAGGGTCACGATCCCGTGCGGGCGGATCGCGTTCAGCCAGCGGTCGACCACATGTGGAAAATCCAGCGGCAGGTATCCGACACGGTCGGCCGGAAGCAACCGACGGGCCGTATGCATCCCGGTCGGGGTAACCGTGGTCAGCACGACCGCACAACCCTGCCACAGGGTTTCCAGGCGGTGGATCAGCGGAATCGCGGTCAATACCTCGCCCACGGAAACGGCGTGGACCCACAGCCGACGATGCGTGGGGTTTGCCGTCCACACTTTCGGGGGGACCCAGCGCTGACGCAAATAGACCAGGGGATGCATGTGATGCCGTACGGCCCACGCCAGATACCCGATCTGCACCGGGGCCGTACCCCAGATGACCGCATTGTACCCTACGCGCGCCAACCGCCTCATGGTGCACGATCAAGGGGCAGCGTTTGCAATACTCGATCCGGCACGGGCATACGGGACGCCAGTCGACGGGCCAGTTCTGCAGGGGTCATGGACTGGTGATACGCCCATTCTTTCCGCATGGCCGGAAAGTCCGATCGGTAATGCGCGCCGCGACTCTCCTGGCGCAGCCAGGCAAACCCGGCCAGCATCCACAGCGCGACCATACAATTCAGCGCTTCCACAGCACGTCGCGACATCACTGGATGCGGCCATCCGTTCAGCCATTCGGCCAGTTGCGTGAGCGCCGTCTGCAGACCGTCGCTGTGCCGCACCAGACCGCAATGTGCCCAGGCGAGATCCGTAAACGGCGGAGGATCGAGATGTACGGCTTCCGGAGAACGCGTATACGTCGCCGGCAGTACGACTTCCGGATACTGCCGCATGGTCACCGTGGACTCCCCAAGTGCCTGTCCAGCACGCGCGCCGAATACAAGACCGTCCAGCAGGGAATTGCTCGCCAGTCGATTCGCGCCGTGGACGCCGTTACAGGCGACCTCTCCGGCGGCATACAGGCGGGGTATGGCGGTGCATCCCCACGCATCGGTACGGACGCCGCCCATGTAGTAGTGTGCTGCCGGAGTCACCGGAATGCGATCCCGCCCGAGCGTAAACCCGAAGAGGTGACAGATGCGACTGACCTGCGGAAACCGCTCCCGGGCATACGCTTCACCGAGCGGCGATGTATCGAGATAGACCGGTCGGCCCGTATGCTGACATTCCAGATAGATGGCGCGTGCCACGACATCGCGCGGCGCGAGTTCACCCCTGGGATCGTACCGGAACATGAACCGTTCCCCCTGATGGTTCACAAGGTGTGCCCCCTCCCCGCGCAGGGCTTCTGTCAGCAGGAAGTTGGGTGCATTCGGAACGGCAAGCGCTGTCGGATGAAACTGGAAGAACTCCATATCCTGCATGGTCACATTCAGGCGAAAGGCCAGTCCCAATCCATCCGCCGTGGCAAACGGGGGGTTCGTCGTATACCGATACATGCGACCGCTGCCACCGGTGGCGAGCACCACGCCCTTACACCGGATCATCACCCACGTCGGCCGTCGGGCTCCCATCAGCACGATGAGACCGCTGCAAGCACCGTGCGGATCGTACAGCAGATCGGTGGTAAATGCGTGTTCCTGAAATTCGATCGTTTCGATGGCCCGTGCGCGGGCCATCAGCGTACGGACGATCTCCTGACCCGTGGCGTCGCCGCCGGCATGCAGAACCCGCCGGCGGGAGTGCGCACCCTCCAGGGTGAACACGAGACGACCGCCCCGGCGATCGAACTCCGCACCCCAGCGGATGAGTTCCTCCACACGGGTGACACCCTCTTCCACAAGAATGCGTGCCATCTCCGGGTCGGACAATCCCCCGCCTGCCTGGAGTGTGTCCTGCAGGTGAAAAAAGATCGTATCCTCATCACTCAACGCGGCGGCGATACCCCCCTGCGCATAGCGCGTATTGCTCTCCGCCAGACTGTCTTTTGCGAGCACCCAGACTTTTCCGTACGGACTCAGCGCGATGGCTGCCCGCAAACCGGCGACACCGGCACCCACGACCACGTAATCGACGGTGACTTCTTCCATCCACATCGATGACCCCGTTGCTGCGCGTCAATGTCTGAAATCGGGACAGGACATGGGACACGGAACGGTCCATGTCGGCAGCGGTATATCGATTCCGCCATGCATGTCATTCCCCGACACCTGACACCCGGGACCTGAGACCCGGGACACGTCTATTCCCCGCTCGCCATCCGGGTGTACGTGTGCACCCAATCCACAAGCTGTTGCAGATGACCGATCGGTGTTTCCGGCAGTACCCCGTGGCCGAGGTTGAAAATATGTCCGGGGCGCCCGCCGATCCGGTCCAGAATCCGCGTGGCCTGCATCTGGATCTGATGCCACGGGGCACAGAGCACGGCGGGATCGAGATTGCCCTGAATCGCACAATCCGGCCCGAGCACGGACCACGCGTGGTCAATATCGACCCGCCAGTCGATACCGTACACGTCCGCATGGAGATCCCGGATGCACGGTAGCATTCCGGCGGTTCCCGTACTGAAATAGATCACCGGCACGCCCCGCGTCTGCAGTGAACGAATCAGCTGTCGGGTATGCGGCAGCACATGCTGGACATACGTTTCCGGAGCCAGAGCGCCGGCCCAGCTGTCAAACACCTGGATCACGTCGATTCCGGCACGGATCAACGCCGTACCGTATGCGGTCAGCACCGCCACCAGCCAGCGCATGAGCCGCGTCCACGTTTCCGGATAGCGAAACAAAAATACCCGCGTACGGTGATAATCCCGACTGCTGCCGCCCTCGATCAGATATGTTGCGAGTGTGAACGGTGCGGCGACGAAACCGATCAGGGGAACGTCCAGTGCCGTCACACATCGACGGACTGTTTCCAGGACAAACGGGACACTCTCCTCCGGATCGGGCACCCGCCATTCCGGAAAAGTCCCGCCAATGCGGATCGGGGTGTCCACCACAAGACCGCGTCCGTCCCGAACGGAGAACCGGATGCCCGTTCCCGTCAGTGGCGTGGCGAGATCGGCAAACAGAATCGCCGCGTCCACACCCAGTCGCCGTACGGGCAGAAGGGTGATCTCCGTGGCCAGATCCGGATTTTCCACCAGTGCGCGAAACCCATACCGCTCGCGCAGTTGCCGGTATTCCGGAAATATCCGCCCGGCCTGACGCATGAACCACACCGGTGTGGCATCCGCGGGGATACGCTGACACGCACGTAAAAGACGGTCATTGCGCAGGACGCGCATGCGACCACTCCGTCGATTCCGATGGTGCCGGCGGCCGGCCACGAAGCCATTGCAGGGCAGCATTGCGGACTTTTAAATTCGGATCCCGCTGGGCCAGGACTTCAATTCGGCGACGCAATTCGGGGTCGTCACGATACGCATCGGCGACGGCCAGGACATTCAACAGGATCCCTTCGATACGGGATTCGTCCAAATTGCCGAGACGGTTCAGATATGCCCGATCGGCCAGCTGGCGCAGACCGGGCAGCGCTTCCGCCGCTTTGAGCCGGGCGAGTGCGAGCACCGCGTTCATCCGTACCGAGGGGTGCGAATCCGCAAGCCGTTCGATCAGCGCCGGTTTCGCCGGCGCATACCGCAGATTGCCGATCGCATATACGGCCATTTCCCGGATACCCGGATCGTCATGCCGCGTGAAGGGCACCAGCCATTCACCGGCAGCGGGATCGCCGATCTTCCCGATCGCCCAGATGGTATAGAACACCATCCGGGTGTCCGGATCGCGTAACCCCTCGCGCAGTACCTTCAGACTCTCCGGGCGACCGAGGTACCCGAGTGCCAGGGCCAGATAGATCCGGATCTCCGGTCGAAACGCGTCCCGATGTCGATACTGGTCCATGAGGACCATCAGAAACCGGTCGTCCCGCCGCAGTTCCGGTTTCGTCTGCAGCAGGAACGTCAGATCGTACAACGCGTGTTCACGCGTGGACGGATACGCACTGCGCAGATCACGCAACAGGTCTTCTGGAGATTTGTCCGTCCCCAGTAACCAGCCGAAAAACGCGTAGATACCGATGACACCGGCGACCAGCAACATCGGGATGATAAAAAAGCGAATGATCACCTTCGGTGGGGTCAGCCGCTCTTCCGTATCGGACGATTCGGGAACGAGCGGCTCCTCCTCGAATGCGTCTTCCGGGAACCCAGACGGACGTGGTTCGGGAACCTGGGCCATAGTGCACCCCTCACGATATACCGGGATTGGACGGTCACGCTTTACCGGCAAGAAGGATCTCCTGCAACGCCTGCTGGAAATAATCCGGGCCGTTGCGGAGTTCCGGGGCAATGCGCGAAAAGTAATGCCGCCGGGCCAGTTCAATATCCGTGCGCAACGCGTCCAGGATTTCCGCACGGGTCGTTGCCTGCCGAACGATATCCTGATGATACAACAGCAGTTCATTCACCAGCAAGCGCGCCAGTCTGCGTGCCTGCTGATGGGCCAATTCCAGATCGGAAGTCACCACGACACCCGAATGATCCGAAGACGCGACCGGCAGGACATCGACCCACCATTCCAGTGTACACTGTCGACACCGAATGAGCACCCGCGTGTTCAACAACCGATCGTCCTCAAACCACACGCGGCGATGACAGTTCGGACAGGCAACGATTCGTCGGCCCATGCGCGGTTCTCATGATAGGACCTATCCGTTCGATAGGTCCGATAAAATCATGGACACCGGTCCCACCGCAACGAGACGCTGTTGCCAGGTGACTTTGAAATATTGCGGAACGACCGGTTGATTGCAACAGACCAGGCGGACCGGTGACTGTAAGACCGCGCGACCGGCACGCAGGTCGGCCACCGGTCCCTGCCACAACAACCGATCGAGATACTGCTGACAGAAGGGACAGTGCGTATACACACGCAGTTCCACCTGGGCATCCGGCGCCAGCCGGTGCAATACGTTTTTCGGACGGCGCACCATATTCAACCATCCAGAAGTGACGGAAATCGGAACAGGCAACGGGACCCGGTGTGTCCCCATGGACCCCGCGATAACCCGTCATCCAGGATGCGCTGACACCCGACACCTGGGACCTGAGACCCGAGACCCGGTGTCGCCCGGGCCATCGACTCATCCGGCGCATCCCCGCTCCCATTGCCTGTCCCAATCTCAGGAACGTGACATTTGATATCCATTCCCGGTAAAATCTATTGTGCCACAATCCGCCCCCGGGAACAAACGCGCATGTCCCCTGTCTCCCTGTGGACGACACCGTGAGGGCTGTGACTGTCCGCATGCTGACGACACGTTCTTACGGGATCGCCTGTCCGAACCGGCCATTTGCGCGTTTGCGATCGCGTTTCCCCCTGCTGCGGAACCGGATGGCACAGACTTTGCTACAGTGTCAGCATGCGTGACCGTTCAACACATGCATGTCGGGAGGAATGGCAATGCGGCGGAAACCGTTGGGACTCTTGGTCAGTATGGTCATCGGCTTTGTGCTCATCAGCGTCTCGCACGCCGATGCGATTCCCGTATTCGCCCGGAAGTATAAGACCACATGTATGACCTGCCATACGTCGCCCACCATGCTGAACGAGTTCGGGTTGCGGTTTCAATCGAACGGGTACCAGTTGCCGGGAACGATCGATGCAACGCCCGTCTGGGAACTCGATCAGGTTCCGATCGCTTTCATGTTGCATGCCATGTGGAACTGGATGGAAACGCAGACGGAATCCACATCCGATGATACCGCACGTCAGTCGACATACGGATTTCCCGAACCCCATGGAAACCTGTTCAGCGGAGGCGTGTTAGGTGCGCATTTCTCGTACTTCACGCGTCTCAATGTCGAACCGGACGGGTTGTCTATTGATACACTCTACTTTATCTGGAACAACATCCTTCCCCACAGCATATTGAACTTCCGTATCGGTCGCTTCTATCCGGATGTTCCATTTCCTCAGCGACTCTCATTGACTGAGGACATCGTCCCGCTCGTGTATACCTATTCCGGAATACTGGCGCCTGTATCGGAGGCACCTGCCGACCATGCGGTGGATGACCATGCGGAGATGGCCACTCCACGCGCACCGGGCGTATTCAGCCATGGTATGCGGACGCTTCAAGCGGGGGATGAACATGCAGATACCTCCGCGACAACGTCCACGATACCCTCCGGCACCATGCTCGGACGTTCTCAACTGGGGGTGTCGATATTCGGATTTGTTCCGACGATCCTGGACGGACTGCGTTATGAAATTGCACTGACCAACTGGCGGAAAGAGAAACGTCCGGATGTGTTCATTCGCGTGAACCAGACGGTCTATGTCAACAGTGCGCCGTTTCGATTGGGGATCCTGTACTTCAACGGCAGGAACCAGTTTGAACTGGAAGAGATGTCATTTTACGAAGACTTCCACCGTTTCGGTGTTGATGCGGAATTGTACGATCCATGGACCAAAAAGGTTAACGTTCAGTTCCTATGGATGACCGGAAAGGACGACGACGCCGAACCTCTGGAATCCGGTTTGCAAGAACGTACGATGAACGGGGGACTCATTGGAACCAACCTCTTTTTGATACCAGAGAAACTGGTCGTGCATGGTCGATTTGAGTGGCTCAACGCAGACCCGGAGTCCTGGCGCCAGTGGGTGGGCGTGCTGCGATACCATTTCACGCCGAACGTATTCATGGATTTCATGTTCCACCGTGCCCACTATCAGCGCAAACACCACGCGGCGATCCCCGAAGCACCAGAAGATCACATGACACACCCGATGGGAGTTCCCGCGCCTGGTGCAGCCGACGAAATGTGGCAGGGCGAGTCTTCCTTGCAAACCCGGCGCACATCAATGTTCATGGTCATGTTCATGTTCATCTTCTAACCCGTCAGGGAGGGAAAATCATGCGTATCGGGCGTCGATTGTTCGGTATCCTTGCACTGGGGTATTGCATTCTTACCGGCGCGCATTCCCGGGCAGATCGACCGTACGCCATGCCCGACGCGCCGTCACCAGAAGTCCTGACCCGCGGCAAGCGGGTATACAATTATGTCTGTGCCCCGTGTCATGGGAAAGACGGAAAGGGGCGTGGGCCGGTCAGCGCAACCATCCGGGTGAAACCACGCGACTTCACCTCGGGAATTTACAAATACCGCACCACACGAAGTGGCCAACTCCCGACCGTTGAGGACATCTATCGTTCCGTCGTGCTCGGGTTTCACGCGACAGCGATGCCGGCATTTCGTCAATTGCACCCGGACGACATCTATGCGGTGGTTCGCTATATCATGACGTTTTCTCCACGGTTCTCAGATCCGGACGAATACCCCCTCCAGGTGGTCGAACTCTCTCCTCCGGTACCGTGGTCGCCGGAAAGCGTCGCACGCGGACGTGCGATCTATCTCAACATGCAGTGCTGGCAGTGCCACGGCGTCGCCGGCAGGGGGGACGGTCCGGCCGCGAAAACGCTACGGGACCAGTGGGGCAACCCCATGCATATGCCGGACCTGACGAACCCGCAGACGATCAAACGTGCACGTACGCGTGAGGACATCTATCTCATCTTTACGACCGGTTTGAACGGAACGCCGATGCCCTCCTACAGGAGCGTGCTTTCAGATGAAGACCGCTGGCATCTCACGAACTACATCTGGGGGCTGATCAACGGATACGCGACGTACGATGGCACAACCCTGAAAGACCTTCAGACCGTTCCCGCTGCGCGCAATGCAACACCCCAACAACCGTAACCCGGGATGGCGTCAGGCACCGTTTCCCACTGCCGGTGCCTGACGCTCCCGCATCGGCGCACGCGATGCTCCCCCGGACGTCTGCGGGACGGGTGCGGTCCATTCCACGGTGATGGTATCCGTTTCATGTGCAATCCGCAGTTCCTGAATGACACCCTCTCCGCAGGTTTCCGACCACCATTTCAGTACGTACCGTCCGGGAGGCACGGCCGATATCCGAAACCGTCCCTTCTTGTCCGTCACGGTAAAGTACGGCGTGGGCAGTACCAGGATCACCGCATGCATGTCCGGGTGAATTTCACAGAACACATCCACAACACCGGGCTTCTCAAACACGACCGAACGGACCTCTCCGGGCGGGTATGTACCCAGATTGAACATGCGGGTCAACGAGGGGGAAAACACGTTGTGTTGCACGTGATCGTGGTTGGGAAAATCGACACGGGTGCCGACCTGAATCGGCAGGATCCGCGGAATGAATGAGATATTCCGCTGATCCATGACCGCCGGTTGGGTGGGCGGCGGGAATTCCCTGGGGGGTACGGGTTCCAGAAACAGTACCCCCACGGCCTGACGCGCACCCGCACACTGCCATCGCCCGCGGACTTCTGCTGCCACGGTCCACGCCGGTCCGACACACCATATCCACAGCGGAATCAGCCCGAGCCCGTATCGATACCACGTGCACGCCATTGGTTCAACCCTCGCGAAACCGGTCCGGGACAAGCCCATGCCGGCGAAGCATTTTGTAAATGCTCGTACGGCGCAGACCGGCAATCCGTGCCGCATGCGAGACGTTGCCCCGCGTCTGGGTCAGCAGTTGCACCAGGTATTGACGTTCAAAATCCCGCAGGGCGATCCGCCGTGCCTGTAGATACGGCAGGAGCCGTCCCGAAGGGGAAACCTCGCGAATCGCTCGCAGGATGTGTTCCGGCAGATCGAGCGGGGTGATCCAGGGACCATCGGAAACGGCCATCGCGTGTTCAATGGCATTGCGCAACTCGCGTACGTTCCCGGGCCATCGGTATGCGCGTAACACGAGATGGGTGGCGCGTGAGATACCCTCCAGTGGTTTTAAAAAACGGGGCCGCAACTGTTGAAAGAAGTGTTCCGCCAGCAGGGGAATGTCTTCCGGACGGTCCCGCAGCGGGGGCAGCACGATCTCCACGACATTCAGACGGTAATACAGATCTTCCCGAAACGTGCCCTGCTGCATACGAACAGCAAGGTCCTCGTGGGTGGCCGCAATGATCCGCACGTCCACCGCGATCTCCTGACCGCCGCCGAGTCGACGGACCGTACGTTCCTGCAGTACACGCAGGAGTTTTGCCTGCATCGCAAGGGGCAGGTTGGAGATCTCGTCGAGAAATAACGTGCCCCCATGCGCCTGCTCGATGAGTCCCTTGCGGGATACCGTCGCCCCCGTGAAAGCGCCGCGTTCGTAGCCGAACATCTCCGCCTCTAAAAGCGTCTCGGGAATGGCCCCGCAGTCCACCGCTACAAACGGACCGTCCGCACGCGCACTGAGCCGATGGATGGCCCGGGCGATGAGTTCCTTCCCGGTTCCGCTCTCACCGCGAATGAGTACGGATACGTCCGTCGGCGCTACCTGATGCACGCGCTGCAACACCTGACGAAACTGCGGTGCCCGCCCGATCACGCCCTCGATCTGCCACCGCTCCTGAAGTTGCCGGTTCAGGGCACGGTACTGCTCATACAGCGTCCGATACTGGCACGCACGCTCGATGATCATCGCCAGCTGACGCATGGTAAACGGTTTCGGGATGTAATCAAACGCCCCGCTTTGCATCGCCTCCAGGTCGCTGTCCACCGACGCGTACGCGGTGATCACGATGGGAACCACGTCGGGATGCGCACTGCGGATCTCCCGGAGCAGGGACAGTCCGTCCATTCCGGGTAAACGAATGTCGACAATGGCAATACCGTACGACCGTTCCCGAAGAAGACGCAAACCGCTTTCTGCATCCGGTACACAGTCCACGGGATACCCCATGTGGCGAATGACTTTCGCACATGTTTCCCGCATGTCCGGGTCGTCTTCCACAACCAGAATACGAAACGACCGCATCGTTTACCCACTCCTCTACGGGCGTTTCAGACGGTCGGGGTTATCCACCGCCCGCCGCCCGCCAGGCCGGGGATGCCTGCGGCGGACGCATACGACGGGCCAGCGTGATCTCAAATACGGTGCCCCGGCCGACCTCGCTGTGTACGGCGATCCGTCCCCCATGGGACTGCACGATATTGCGGACAATGCTCAAACCCAGTCCGATACCCCGTGATTTGGTGGAAAAAAATGGGTCCCAGATGCGCGCCAGCGTCTCCGGTGACATGCCGATCCCCGTATCCGCAATTGTCACCCGAACGTGTGCGTCCGTACAGTCCACCGCGATCCGGAGTTCACCCCCGTGCGGCATGGCATCGATCGCGTTCTTGATCAGATTGGTCAATACCTGTTCCAGACGTGCCGGATCCCCTTCGATCACGCATATCTTCGGTCCCGTATAGTGTACCCGAATCTGATGCATCCGGAACTGCGCCCGAAAGAGTTCCAGGGACTGGTGAATCACGCGCACCAGATCCAGACGGGTACACTGCATTGGTTGCGGACGTGCGAGTTCCAGCAGGTTCCGCACAAACCGTCCGATACGCATTGCCTGGCGCTGAATCGTATCCAGATCCTGCGCACACTCCCGACAGACCGCGGCCACCCGTCGACGCGCGCGCAGACAGTCTTCCAGTCGCGCACGCACGTATTCCGAACGTGCGGCGATCACACCCGCCGGCGTGTTGAGCTCGTGCGCGATCCCGCTCGCCAGTTCCCCCAGAAATGCCAGACGCGTGGCATAAATGAGTTGCTGCTGTGTCTCCAGAATCTCCCGCTGCTGCCGCCGAATCCGCCGTTGCATGTGCCATAAAATGACACCGATAAATATCCCTGCCAGTACCACAGAAGTCGTGAACATGCTGAATATGATAAATAAGTACTTGCCCACACGTCGATTGAAATGGTGCGGTAATTCGAGAAATTCCAGTCGGCCGATCGCCCGGGGACCCCGAATCGGCCAGGCGATCGATACCCACCTGTGCGTCAGGTGCACCGGGACGTCGTCCGATACATTTCGGTCGGTCTGTACTGACGATGACGCCTGTCGCACGATCCGCCGTTCGATCGTGCGGTCCGGCTGCCAGTGAAATTCCATCCGGTACGGTCCCAGGACCAGACGAATGATCCGCAGTTCGGGCACTTTGCCGAACGCCGCCACGCTCTGGCGGATGACCTTCGGATCGTCCAGGATGGTGCGCAACGAACGTCCCTGATACAGTCCGGTCAGGATGTACCCGCGAATCAGTTCTCCCGAATAACTGTTGCGCTCATATACGGTCCGCAGAAACTGCCGCCACTGCAGTTCCGCAATGATGAACATGAGGCCCATGGCGAGGATGATAAACACCGTATTCAGACGGATGAAGAACTTGACCATAAAATCGTCGGTCACAAGATCAAGGTACAGTGCGATACCTCCCAGGACACCCCAGAACACCAGCGCGGCCACCAGGAACCATTCCGCTGACGCCTGAAGCGAAGCCACTGCACTGCACACGTAGTCGACGGTGAAGAGTCCGGCGAGTATATGCAACAGTCGCCGAACCCGACCACTGGATCCGGGAAGGGACGCGCGTCCGAGCTGGATCCACAGGAAACCGGTGAGCAGGATCCCCGCAAATGCCACAAACGGTGCCGTGGAAAACAGTGCGCCGTCGATGACCATTGCCAGCAGGATGATACTGCCCGCGCCCACAATCCACCCGGCCGGGTGGTATGCACATACCACTGTCAGAAACAGCGTCGAAGCGATCACACGCATGCCCTGCAACAGGGCAAAAATGGCGCCGGGTAAAGGCAGTGGCACATCCCGTAACATTGCCCGCAGATAAACGACCACAAACCCGAGCGAACTCAATGCAAACAGTCCGATGCTGCTCCATAGACCAAAAATTGCACGCGACCGGCGATGCCACCAGACCCAGGATAGGGCCGTCCATAACATCCCCGCGAGGATCACCTGAAAGACATGCACGATCGAGAGTTTCTGAACGTCCAGCAGGCTCAACCATTCCATTGCTGGCTCCGCAGGGCTGTCGGGGAGCGGGGCCCCCGATCCGTCGGAAGTTGTACGTCCCGGATGCCGGTACAGTATCACAATATCGACCGGCTCTCTCTGTATTGTAGTACATTGCACCGCATGTTTCCCATACGGAAACATTTTGTTTCCGTATGGGAAACATGCGCACAGTACTGCAATCGGGACAGGCCATGGGACACCGTGGGTCCCCATGCGGTCATGCGCGATCCCCAGCCCATGCGATGCCCCGTTCCCTGTCTTCCGTCTCCCGTCCGGGGATACCCGACACCGGACACCCGGGACCTGACACCTGGGACCTGAGACCCGACACCTGACACCGGTGGCCACCGGCACACCGGTGGATCCGGTGGTGCGCATGTCCCATGGC
>CAZIRO010000058.1:0-14766 GCA_964541595.1 uncultured Acidobacteriota bacterium | reverse complement strand
AGACACGGTCTTTTCTCCGTTGAAATGACCGACCCGATTAAAAGGGGATTGAAACCCACGCCGTCCGGAAGTTCGACCTGGGTAAGAACGACAAAGATGTGTTGAAATGACCGACCCGATTAAAAGGGGATTGAAACTAGATTCCTTGGCCGTCACAGGAAAGACACGGTCTTTTCTCCGTTGAAATGACCGACCCGATTAAAAGGGGATTGAAACGATCGAATTCAGTGTTCCTGCATCCACCGCTTCCCCCATCTGAAGTTGAAATGACCGACCCGATTAAAAGGGGATTGAAACGCATCTCGGCGATTTCGTCAATCGTGGCAAGCCTGTTCATGTTGAAATGACCGACCCGATTAAAAGGGGATTGAAACCATCCAAACACGCAGCTACCATGCCCGTCGTTCCGTACCGTTGAAATGACCGACCCGATTAAAAGGGGATTGAAACTGTGCGCAAACGCCCGATCGCCTGCCTGTAATTGCGCTGCAGGTTGAAATGACCGACCCGATTAAAAGGGGATTGAAACCGTATTCCAAACTGTGCACACTGTCGCCACAAGTTAACCAGTTGAAATGACCGACCCGATTAAAAGGGGATTGAAACTTTCAGCATCAGTAACGTATTTGGCGTCGTCGTCATCGTTGAAATGACCGACCCGATTAAAAGGGGATTGAAACTATTAACGATTCAGCGTCCTCAATGAATCGCATATCGTCGTCAGTTGAAATGACCGACCCGATTAAAAGGGGATTGAAACGCGACTCGAGCGTCATAAGTCCCTTTTGCCAAATCACTTTATCTGTTGAAATGACCGACCCGATTAAAAGGGGATTGAAACGCGTTGCATCTGCCTCAACCGAATGATTTCCCATGCCGAGTTGAAATGACCGACCCGATTAAAAGGGGATTGAAACCGTATTCCAAACTGTGCACACTGTCGCCACAAGTTAACCAGTTGAAATGACCGACCCGATTAAAAGGGGATTGAAACTTAACCTCCCATTCTTCACGCGTTGCGCATTTTGAGCAGGTTGAAATGACCGACCCGATTAAAAGGGGATTGAAACTAGGGGAAGCGTACTGTCGGTTGTGTTTCCTGCGTAAATAGACGGTTGAAATGACCGACCCGATTAAAAGGGGATTGAAACCGATACCGGGCATAGGACCCGAATCCGATACCCGAGAGTTGAAATGACCGACCCGATTAAAAGGGGATTGAAACTAACTTTGTAGCGTTGCATGGCTGTCCTCCTTGCGGTGTCCTACAAGTTGAAATGACCGACCCGATTAAAAGGGGATTGAAACTCATCTGCCGCATTTAGCGCGGCGTTTATTAATGTGTAAATATCAGTTGAAATGACCGACCCGATTAAAAGGGGATTGAAACCAATTTCCGGACCATTTTCCGATCGCCCGTTTTCCCTACACCATGTTGAAATGACCGACCCGATTAAAAGGGGATTGAAACTATCCTGACACATAACCTTTCACCTTGGCCAATTCACGGAGTTGAAATGACCGACCCGATTAAAAGGGGATTGAAACAAATTGGACGCGCCTCTAATTCGTTCAGCGTTTTAAAGGCGTCGGTTGAAATGACCGACCCGATTAAAAGGGGATTGAAACGATCAGTCGGTATGATTTTTGTGTACCAACATCTTCAGTTGAAATGACTGACCCGATTAAAAGGGGATTGAAACATATCACACCTCCGTCTGTGGCGGTTTGATCATCGTTCGCTGTGTTGAAATGACTGACCCGATTAAAAGGGGATTGAAACTCTTTTTCGGCCGAGGATAGCCTTGCCCAACGATCTCTCCTTTGTTGAAATGACTGACCCGATTAAAAGGGGATGCCGGAAAAGGTCTCAGGTGTCAGGTATTCAGGTCTCGGGTCTCAGGTATCAGGTGTCAGGTGTTGAGCTGGAGGGGGAGCGGTCCGGGCATCGGGGCGTTACCGGCCACAGGTAAGGACGTGGTCCACCGGGGGAAGGGGGGAGGTGCCCTCTGACCGGGTGGCTTCTGGCAGGTTGTTCTGCTCCGTTGCTGTTTTTTTTCCGGTCTTCCGTCGCCGGTCACCGGTCGGAGATAGCGGGCGCGACCCGTTGGAAAGGGGATTGAAACAGAGGCGCGGCCTGCACGATATCCTGCCGCGCCTCCCGTTGAAATGACCGACCCGATTAAAAGGGGATGACAGGAAATCGGTCTCAGGTATTCAGGTCTCGGGTGTCAGGTATTCAGGTCTCAGGTCCCAGGTGTCAGGTGTCGGGTGTTGGGGACAGGGACCCGGGATGGTTGAACGGCCGAGCCGCCTGAAGGGGAGCGTTAGTTAAAGGGCAAGCCATACCTGCACTCTCTGTGGACTCCGTGACTCCGTGGTGAAATACGGGGGAACGGGCATCACGCATACTCCGGGGATAAGGCATGACCGAATGAGTATCCACAGTGCGCGTCATTGCTCCTCATGCGAGCGCGTCCAGAACGGTCTGCATGGTCTCATACCCCAACTGTCGCGCCTGTTGCCGTTGCGTGTGCCTGTCGAAATCCAGAGCACCCAGATGCAGGCTCCGGGGTGGACGGACGTGCAATATGTCGATGCGAACAATGTCCCGTCGGCGTGCTGCCCACCGGTTCATTTTGACACACAACCGAATGTCGTTTTCGAGGATTTCGTGCACCATGATCTCCAGCGCCCGTTCGATGATCTCCAGACCGCTGTTCAGCAGGCGGTGGGAACGATAGGGCAGGTGTTCCGGAGCCGTCGAAATGACCAGGATCTGCCGATCCGGGTCCTGGGCCTTTCGCGCCGCTTTCACGGCTGCTGACAGGGGAGTGACATCGCGGATACCACCGTCGACGAATCGATGGCCGTAAATGTCCACAGGAGGGAAAAGCAATGGCATGGACGCCGACGCCAGCACGAAATCGGCAATGCGATCCGGAATCGATCCGGGGACGCCCGTCTGTAAGGTCAATTGCAACTGCTGACCGGGTCGGCGATAGGCATCGAGCAGATCTGGATCGTTGGTAATGGCGTAGTAGTGGCCGTCGGTGAGGGAGACCACGCCGACGGCAAACGGCCGCTGGAAGCGGTCCCATGTCACGTGATCGGCAATGAGCCGGGCGAGCGGGTTGCTGTTGAAAATCGCGTCGGCAGCGATGGCGCCACGGGTGAACAGCGCTTTGATCGCGCCGATGGTCAGGGAACCCGTATACACGTCATCGTTCCGGTCAACCGCATCCCAGAACTGTTCCAGATCCCGCACACCATCATGGAGCGACGGATGTTGCGCAAGTACAGCGGTGTTTAACGCACCGACACTCACGCCGGTAAAGAAATCGAAGGTCCAGTCCGTTCGATCGACCAGGCAGCGGAGTGCGCCGACCTGAAACTCACCTTTGACGCCCCCGCCACTGAGAACCAGCGCACGCCAGGTCACATTGGCACCTCCGGCAGAGTAACGATTTTATCCATTATGAAATGTTTTTCTCTTTTGGCAAGGTCAATATGCTGAGATCAGGACAGAAAATGGGACACCGTGAGTGCCCATTCGGCCATACGCTATCCCCCGCCCTTGCGATGCCCCGTCCCCTGTCTTTCGTCTCCCGTCCCGGATACCGGATACCTGACACCTGGGACCCGACACCCGACACCTGACACCTGGGACCCGACACCTGACACCTGGGACCTGACACCTGACACCTAAATACCCGCCACCCGGGACCGGAGACCGGTGGCCACCGGCATATCGGTGGATCCGGTGGTTCCCCTGTCCCATTGCCTGTCCCGATCCCAGCAATATGGTATTCATCGTTTTCTTCTCGCTCCGTGCACTCCGTGTCTCCGTGGTGAAATCAAAATCAGGGGTCCCTTCCATTGCGCCGACCGACGCAGAACGGTAGGATGGTGTCCGCACCACGGGGTGAATGGGAAGGGAGCCGGTCATGAAGATGGTCATTCAGCGTGTACGGTCCGCACGTGTATGGGTCGACGATCAGGTCGTCGGCGAGATCGATGTGGGTTTACTCGTACTTCTGTGCATTGAAAAAGGGGACACACGTGAACAGGTGACCTACTGGGCACAGCGCCTGCCCGTTCTGCGTGTGTTCAACGACGAACACCATAAGATGAATCGTTCGCTGCGGGACGTGGGGGGTGCAGTACTCGTGGTTTCACAGTTCACGCTCACAGCGAATTTACGGGAGAAAGGACGCCGTCCGAGTTTCTCTGGTGCTGCACCGCCAGAAGAGGCGCAGCCACTCATCGATCTGTTCGTGGAAACGCTGCGTCAACAGGGGGTTCCGGTAGCCACGGGGCGATTCGGTGCAATGATGCAGGTGGAACTCGTCAATGACGGTCCGGTGACCTTTATGGTGGACGATCCGGCCCGGTGAATTCATGTCCCGGGGGATCAGAACGGCGGATATTGGGAAAACAGGTGAAGCCGGTATACACAATCCCTGTCATCCTGAATTCACCCCCCGCCATTCGGAATTCGCAACGCTGTTTATCACTTTACCCGGCGATCGGCCATTTCCCAGTACGGCTGTTGCTGACGGCGTACCAGTCTCCGATACAGACCACACCGTTCGATCAATTCCTCATGCCGTCCCTGGTCCACGATTTCACCCAAGTCCAGCACCACAATCCGATCCGCAAGTTGCAGCATCGAAGCGCGATGCGTGATGATGATCATCGTACACCGTCCCTTGAGTTCTCCCAGTGCTGCAAGGATCTGGGCTTCCGACTCGCTATCCAGTGCGGATGTGACTTCGTCCAGAATGAGTACAGCGGGATTGCGTACGAGTGCTCGCGCAAGGGCAATTCGCTGCGCCTGTCCCCCGGACAACCGCAGACGGTCCCCACCGACGACGGTCGCATATCCCCGCGGGAGCGCACGGATGAATCCGTCCGCATGAGCCTGCCGCGCCGCCCGAACGACGTCCGCTTCGGCAGCGTCCGGCAGGCCGTATGCGATATTTGCAAATACGGTGTCCGGGAACAGAAATACATCCTGCGGTACCCAGGCCACGTGCGTCCGCAGGTCCCGCAGATCGATCTGCCGCACGTCGTATCCGTCCAGGCGGACCGTACCGGTAGTCACGTCCATAAACCGGGGGATCAGCTGCACGAGGGTCGATTTCCCGGCACCACTCGGACCGACGATCGCGATGACTTCTCCCGGTGCGACCGCCAGGTCGATATCACGCAGTACTGGCTGCCGGGTCCCCGGATAGACAAACGTCACCCGCTCGAACTGAACGGCGCCTTCCACCCGAGCCAGACGGATCGGTGGTTGCGGCATCGGCAGGCGTGCGTCCAGCGCAAGGAGCGCTTCCAGGCGATCGGCTGCCGTCGCCGTTTGCTGGAGCAATGCGTTGACCTTGCTCATGCGGCGCAGCGGCGTGTAGACCATGAGCATCGCGGCGATAAACGCCATGAACCCGCCCGGTGTCAGATGACCGCGCCGGATCTGGTGCGCACCGTAGACGATCAGACTGAGTAATACACCCCCCAGGCAGATTTCAATCAACGGCGAATGCAGCGCCTGCCAGAAGATCCAGCGCCGCTGCGTGGTGAGGACCGCTTCGTTGTGCGTTCGGAAACGGCGTGTTTCATGTGGCTCGCCCCGATAGGCCTGAACAATGGACAGTCCGCGCAACAGATGCCAGAGATAATGGCTCAACCGGTCCAGACGGTCGTGATAGATCTCCGTCACCTGGCGCAGCCGATGACCGAGATATCCGATCGGGATCACAATGACGGGAATGACCAGCACCGCAAATACGGCCATACGCCAGTTCAGCCAGAGGATATACCCGAGAACGGCGATCGTCTTGAAACTCTCCAGCAGGATGTCGATGAGCACTTCCGTCAGTCCCTGTTGCAACATCGTACCGTCGGTCACCATACGGTTGACGATCTGGCCGGTGGAGAACTCCCGAAAATACAACGGCGGTTGTTCCAGCACATGCGCAAACACGCGTTGCCGCATGCGGTACACCACCTGGGCACCGATCCATCGACTCGTGGCCTGGCTGTAGTATGCACCGATGGAACGGATGACATACAGCCCCGCGACGGCGGCGACCACCAGGGGCAGCCGGCGGAAGTCCAGCGCGATGATCAACGTATCCATCACAGTCTGAATGAGATACGTCAGACCGGCGTTCGTGGCTCCGACGATGGCCATCGTGAGTACGAGACCCACAAGCCGCCAGCGGTACGGCCGCACGTATCCGTACAACCGCGCCAGATCGGCGGGCCAGCGCCGAAGCACCTCACGTGCCATCCGAACGGTTCGGATCATGTATTTCCCTCTGCTGCCACCGGTTCCGTGTCTCCAGCACTTTTCGATAGTGCGATCCGGGCCAGTATACCCGTTCACACGATGGACAGATGTAGAACGTATGATGCGTACGGTACACGTATTCCGGAACGATATCGCGGACGCGTTTCCGTGCGATCCGGCGAATCCGGTGATTACACAACGGACATCGGGCGAACCAGGGCAACTGGTCCGGATGCAGCGCCAGCTGGCGGCATACCTGCTGGAACTGCGCATCGAACCGGTCCGCGGTGATCTCCACCACCTGTACATGCATCCGGCGGGCACGCCGGGCCAGTGCCCGATCCCGTGTCAGCAAAATCCGGCGATCCCGCAGCGCATTGCGCAGCAGCACGTCATCGTCCCATGCGGGATCGTACAGGGTATCCAGCCCGGCGAGGCGCAGCCATCGTGCCAGGCGGCCCAGCATGACGTCAACGACAAAACGCGGCCAGCGGGTATGCACGGCTGGTTCGCACGATCCGGAGTCGCACGGGCTCGGATCCGTTGGGTTCGTCTTCACCTTACCGGAGTCTATCCGCTGCTGCAACCGGGCGGAATGCTGGCTCATGTGACCGCTTTCCGTTCGGTGCGGGGGATGCCCGCCAGCGGCACGTCCACGGTATAAATGTACGGATACCGGAACACCCGAACGGTGGCAATGGTCGATTGAAATAACCGCAGCACTGCACGCTCCAGCGTGCTGACATCCGTAATCGGTTGGCCGTTGATCTGCAGGATGAGATCCCCCGGTCGGAACCCGATCTCCGCTGCCGGACTGTTGCCGCGCACTTCCAGGATCAACCAGCCGGTATTGGTCGGCAGACGATACCGTTGCTGTACCCGGGGATCGACCAGGGTACCGCCAACGCCGATCAACCGCAGGAGCAGCCGCTCCGCCGTTGCCCGATCGAATGTGCGCAATCGCAACTGTACCGTACGTGTACGTCCGTCACGTTGAAACCGCACGCGTACGCGCTGATCGGGTTCGACCAGGGACCAGATGCGGTAGAAGTCTTCCAGCGTGCGCACGGGTTCCCCCCGGATGGCGATGATACGGTCTCCCTGCCGCAGTCCGGCCCGACCCGCCGGGCTTTCCGGCAGTACGGCGATCACCCGCAACCCACGTCCGTCCTCGCCTTCCGGTTCCAGCCACATCCCCCACCAGGTCTGGCGAATGTGTCCAAAGGCGAGCAGGTCCCGCACCAGCCGCATGACCAGATCGATCGGAATGGCAAATCCGATACCCTGCGCTTCCCGGTAGATGGCCGTATTGACCCCGATGACCTGGCCGTAAATGTTCAGCAGCGGACCACCGCTGTTGCCCGGATTGATGGGAGCGTCCGTCTGGATGAAATCGTGATACACCCGGTCCCCGGCACGGATCGAACGGTGCAACGCGCTGACTACTCCGGTCGTTACCGAATGGGACAGCCCGAAGGGGTTCCCGATCGCGATGACGGGTTCGCCGACCAGCAGATCAGCGGACCGTCCGATCTCCAGCGCGGGCAACGATTCGGATGCGTTCACTTTGAGTACCGCAATGTCATGTTCTGGTGCAGCACCGATGATCTCCGCTGTGAATTTGCGACGATCCGCCATAAGGACATGGATCGAGGTGGCCCGCTGGACCACGTGGTAATTGGTGACAATGATCCCGTCAGGGTGAATAATGAACCCCGACCCGAGACTCTGCATCTGGAACTCTTCATAGTACGGTTCAAAGAAATCCCGGAAAAACCGTTCAAAAAACGGGTCGGCGAAAAACCGTCCGAACGGATTCACCTGTTGCCGAACAATCTGGGTGGTACTGATATTGACAACGCCGGGAGCGGCCTTTTGCACGGCGCGCACCACTGGAGTCATCCGCAGATTCCGTTCGGACTCCGCCGGGGGCGGACTGGCCTGCGGTACATGTACCGCAGGGACCCGTGTCGGAGGCACCGGGTTTTGCCGTTTTGGGAACAGTATCGGTACGGGTCCCTCCCGCACGGGAGGCCGTATCGATGATGCAACGATCTGCCAGAGTGTCATTCCGATCAGCGCGAGCGCGAATCCCGTGATACCCGCAAGGATCAACCGTTTCATTGCGTCCGTCTCCGACCACGTCGCGGGATCGTGGAATGGCGTGACACGAAGTGACGCAAAGGGAAGTGACGTCAGATCAGAGCAGTAACGAGGGGAAAAGGGACGATAAAATGGTAACGCGAAGTGATGCAATCTATTTTTATCCACCGGGTTTGTTTCCCGGTTCCTTTTCCCCTTGTCACTTCCCTCTTGTCACTTTTCCCCTCGTTACTTCGCATCACTGTTCCGGTGTCACTCTTCTTTTATCATTCTCCCCGATGCCAGCCCATCCGTCGGGCTGTCGCCACGATGGCCTGCACATCCTGCAAGAACGTCGGAAAGGCGTTCGGATTGCGCAGTACATACGCCGGGTGGAATATCGGACAGATCCAGGTGTCGTTCTTGCGAAACCACCGTCCGCGCAACTGCATGATCCCGCTCTGGCCCAGGATCATCTGGGTGGCGGGATTCCCCATCGGGATCAGGATCGCCGGTCGAATGATCTCGATCTGTGCAATCAGGTAGGGGAAACAGGCCTGCATTTCCGACGGTCGGGGTGTACGGTTACCCGGAGGGCGGCACTTCACCACGTTGGCGATGTAAACGTCTTCCCGGCGGATCCCGGCCATCGCCAGTGTCTTCGTCAGGAGTTGGCCGGCAGCCCCCACAAACGGCTGCCCCTCGGTATCTTCCTGTGCACCGGGACCCTCGCCCACAAACATCAGGGGACTCCAGGGGTTCCCCACACCGAGGACGGCCTGTTTGCGTTCGCGATGCAGCGGACAGCGTTGACACCGCTGTACCATCCGATGCAGTTCCTGTAGCCCACGGGTACGCGCACCTGCGGCCCGGCGCAAGCCCATCCACCGGTAACCGAGATCCCGCCAGTACCGATACAGGGGCGTCAGGATGGGGACGTCCGACATGACTGCGCTGCTCCATGCGTGCGTTCGTGGTGGATCCACCGGTCCCAGAGCCACTCCGCCAGTGCCCATTTGTGCAACAGGGGTGACTCCCAGCGGCATCCGTCCCGCGCAAAGACGATTACCTGGTTCGTGTCGACACCGAACCCGCGCGCCGGTCGGTCCACCGGGTTCAGTACAATATAATCCAGATTCTTCTGGATCAGTTTCTCCACGGCGAACCGTTCGTGGTCGTGGGTTTCGGCGGCGAATCCGATGAGCACCTGATGCGCACGTTTGCGTGCACCCAGCGTGGCGAGAATGTCTACAGTCGGACGCAGCCGCAGGGTCCATTCCGTTTCGGTTTTCTTGTGTTTGCGGGAGCGCGTTCGTACCGGTCGGTAATCGCTGACAGCCGCACACTTGACAATCCAGTTCGCCTGCGGTGCGTATTGCAGCACGGCCCGCGCCATTTCGCGGGTGGTTTCCACGGGATGATAGGTCATGGCCGGGTGGGGAATCAGGGTATTCGGGCCGGCAATGAGGACCACACGTGCACCGCGCCGATATGCCGCCTCCGCAACCGCAAACCCCATCTTTCCGGACGACCGGTTGGAAATGAACCGCACCGGATCGATCGGTTCGCGTGTCGGTCCCGCTGTCACCAGTACCGTCTGACCCGCGAGATCCCGCGTTTGCCGAAGATGCCGACGAATCGCGGCCGCGAGTTCCTCCGGTTCGACCAGACGGCCGGGACCGACATCCCCCTCCGCCTGAACCCCCTCGTTCGGCCCCACGATAACGACCCCGCGCTCTTGCAGGATGCGTACGTTCGTCTGCGTGGCCGGATGCCGCCACATGTGCACGTTCATCGCCGGAGCCACGAGGACCGGTCCGTCATACGCGAGTACGGTCGAGGTCAGCAAATCGTCCGCGAATCCGTGCGCCAGTTTCGCGAGTACATGCGCCGTCGCCGGAGCCACAACCATCAGGTCGGCCTGTCGGGCGAGTGCCGTGTGCAGGATCGCGTGGTCTTCTCGCATCCGATCACGGGCACGGTATACCGGACGTTGCGTGAGTGATTCGATCAGCAGCGGCCGGATGAGCGATTCCGCCGCCCGCGAGAGGATGGCGATGATCTCCACAGTACCGTCGCGCGTCAATAAACGGATGGTTGCCACTGCTTTGTATATCGCCACGGAACTGGTCAAACCCCAGACGATGGTCGGTGTGGATGACATTGGAAGCGCGGTCAATGATGGATCAGGGAAAGTCAAAGGGTTCAAAGTTCATTTTGTCATGCCGTCGCATGCACGCAGGACGGACGGTCGCCGGGACTGCGCTCACAGCGAGATGCTCATGGATTGGGCTTTCACTTCCGGCCGCTCGATCTCTTTCTTATGCGTATAGCGAATCCGTCCGTTCAGCACTTCACGCATGGCCACAACGGTGGGTTTCTCACCCGATGCGACTTCCACCCGGGGACGCGCACCGCGGTACAACTGATCGACCCGCTGTGCCACGAGCACGATAAAGAGGTACATGTTTTCTACATCCTCGTAATAGACATGCAGGCTTTCCATGCGTATTCCCTCGCGTATGAAATTCGCCGGTCGGGATCCGCGATGCCCACATTACGTTTCTATCCGGATTTCTCCACACACCTGAGACCTGCCGCCTGGGACCCGACACCCGGGACCGGAGACCGGTGGCCACCGGCACGCCGGTGGATCCGGTGGTGCGCATGTTCCATTGCCTGTCCCGATTTCAGGGTTACACCACTTGCACTTTCCGTTCGAACCCCGTATAGTTCGTTTCATCATCCCGTGTTCTTTTCCATGTGAGGGTGACCATATGTTATATCCCCCGGCACGGATTGGCAACCGCTCCCGGTACACCGCTGCCTGGTTGATCATCGGATTCCTCCTGTTTCAGGTCTCGTTCACAGCCCAGAAGATTTCCATGCTGTTTGAGTTCACCACGGAAGACACGTGGACCACGATGTGGCGGGCCGTCAGCGGTCGCTGGGTTTCCACCGATGATCCGACCGCTCCGTCCCCCCCGCGTGTCATCACACAACTCGCCGATTATCTGGACTTTCCCAAGATCTATCTCGATCAGGGAGAGATGTACGATTATGAGGCCGAAGTGGCTCTCAAGATCCGGCCGTTTCAGGACGAACACCAGCCGGTACCGGGATTTTCCGTTTTTGAAATCCGCCCGGAGGAACTCCCGGAAGTCGCACATCCGCGCGACTATGCGGGCGGCCTGTTGTTGCGTTATCGCGGTCCCTTTGCGTTCGTCGCTGCCATTGCCGATGCGCGTACCCGCAGGTTGTATGTGCTCCGCATGACCGTCCAGGGGTTGAAAGTCCTGAAAAAGGCGGACATTCCCATTGAACTGAACACGTGGTATCGTCTGCGTGCGATATGTTATCTGGACCAGATCGTACTGTACTGGAACGGGCAGCCGGTGGTGCGCACACGGGAGCGGCGACTGACCGGTGGTCGTATCGGATTGTTGACCATCGGCACGTCGCGCGTATATTTTGATGATTTCCGGGTCCGGACCGAACGTATTCGGATGGTCACACCGGACACGTCTGCGCCCTGAATTTCCGCAGTGCTGCAGGTATGCACAGATGCTGGAACTTCGCTGGATTCGTGAAAATGTCGATTTCGTGCGCGAAAAGATGGCTCAGCGTGGGGTCGATATCGGTCTGGACGAGTTTCTCGCAAAAGACCGCATGCGACGGCAACTCATCCGGGAAGTCGAACTCCTGAAACACCGTCGCAATGAATTGACGAAACAGATCGGGCAGGCGAAACAGTCCGGCGCGGACGCCGCTCCGCTTATTGAGGAAAATCAACGTTTAAGCGCACGCATTCGGGAACTCGATGGTGCCGTTCGTGATCTGGACGAATGGATCCAGCAGTGGTTGCTCCAGGTTCCGAATATTCCTCACACGTCGGTTCCCGTCGGCCGGGACGCGGCTGACAATGTGGAAGTCCGGCGCTGGGGCACCCCGCGGGTAATGCGTTTCCCGATCCGGGACCACGTGCAACTCGGGACGTTTCTCAATATTCTGGACCTCCCCCGTGCGGCCAAAGTGGCCACATCCCGGTTTCCGCTGTTCAAAGGCGTCGGCGCCCGGCTGGTGCGTGCACTTGCTCAGTTCATGCTGGATATTCACGTTCGGGAACACGGGTATCGGGAAGTCTGGGTACCGTATCTGGTCAATCGGAATACGATGACCGGAACCGGTCAGTTGCCCAAATTCGAGGATGACCTGTACCGTATCCCGTCCGACGACCTTTTTCTCATTCCGACCGCAGAAGTACCGGTCACGAACCTGTTGCGCGATGAAACCATCCCGGAAGACCATCTCCCGATCCGGTTGGTCTGCTGGAGTCCCTGTTTCCGTCGGGAAGCGGGTGCGTACGGCGTCGAAAGCAAGGGTCTGATCCGTCAGCATCAGTTCGATAAGGTCGAACTCGTTCACATCACAACGCCAGAACGTTCATATGACGATCTGGAAGAACTCACCCACCACGCCGAAGTGATCCTGCAGCGGCTGGAAATTCCCTACCGGGTGGTCGCGCTCTGCACCGGAGATCTCGGGTTTGCCGCTGCCAAAACGTATGATATCGAGGCCTGGCTGCCCAGTCAGCAACGGTGGCTGGAAGTGTCGTCCTGTTCCAATTTTGAAACCTTTCAGGCGCGGCGCATGGGACTGCGCTATCGGCCGCGCGCGGGCGGCAAGTCCCGATACCCGCATACGCTGAACGGTTCCGGACTCGCCATTGGCCGGACGATCGTCGTGTTGCTTGAAAACTTTCAGGAGGCAGACGGTACGGTCACCATTCCGGATGCGCTGCGTCCCTATCTGGACGGAATGGATCGACTCCGTCCGGAACCGTTCCCGTTTTGACCGTGTTTCCGGCACATGCATCTTCGGGGGTTCAAAAAAATGCAGGAATTCACATGGTCTCCGGATGCGGATCCATCCGGGCAGAAATCGGTGTTTGATCCGTACGAACAGGCACGGAGTACCGATGCCAAGATTGTCGCCATACTGGAGCGTTTGACGCAGTGTTTTCGATCACTCGCATGGGAAAGTGCACGCAAATTTCACCTGAGTCCCTTACAGGTACAGTTCCTGATCTACCTCTATTATCATCCGGAAGAACGGTGCCGGGTCAGTCACCTTGCCCGTGTGTTTCAGTTGACGCAGGCGACGGTCAGTGATGCCATTTCGACGCTGGAGCGGAAGCACCTGATTCGTCGGACCCGGTCCACACAGGACCATCGTGTGCTGACGCTGACACTGACACCGGCGGGACGCACGGTAGCGGAGCGGTTGTCCCACTGGATTGCGCCGGTCCGCGCCCAGGTGGCGCGTTTTTCGGAGACTGAAAAGGCGTTCCTGTGTGGACTGTTATTGCGTCTGGTCGATACGCTGTATCGTGCGGGTGTCATCACGGTCGATCGGATGTGTATCACATGTCGCTTTTTTCGTCGAGGCGGGGCCTTTCCCGGAGGTGCTCCCTATTACTGTGCGCTGCTTGAACAGCCGCTGCAGGAGGCGGATGTTCGTCTGGACTGTCCGGAACACGTTCCCGCCTCCTGAAATCGAGCAATATCTCCCGATCCCCGTGCGTCCGGGTGGGGGGCCTCTGTGTCAAAGGCCCCCCATGTTGTGACCGGGAGATGCGGGCACACCGGGACTCACCAGTCCCCGTCCCGCGCGTACGGGTAACTCCACAGGACCACCTGCAGCACAACCGCCTTGAACCAGGCATGCCACATCTGTTCGACCTCTTCCGGTGACACGTTACCCCGCGCGAGGAAATCCCGGATGGTGGCGGTAATGGGGTAGATAAACGCGATCAGGTAGCGCAACGGCACGTGCGGTACGGCGTTCACGCCGTCCGTGCGGTTTTTCTTCGTCCTGTGGTGACGCAGGCCGATTTCGTACTGGTAGTTCAACCAGTCCCGGTCGTACGGTCGCTCACAGGTGTCCAGGATCCACTGACCGAACCGTTTGCGGACGGCCGCGAGGTATTCGGGAATGGGTTGTCCCCGGGCGTCTGCAAAGTAAGCGACGAGGTGCGGATGGGATCCGACGAAACCGTACCACAGGTCGAGGATCTGGTCGATCTGCGGTGCGAGGATGGTCCCGGCTTTTCGCAGGGCGCGGATATCCGCGTCGGTCCAGAGGAGCGCGGCCTGGATTCTGGAGAGGTCATCCATGGAAAAGGGAGCCTGTGGGACGTCGGGTTGTCCGAAGGCGTATCCCGGAATCCGGGACGTTTCTGCGGAACGCATGGCGACCCTCCAATAGTTAGGATTCCTAACTATTTTACCGGAATCCCCCGTTGGGGTCAATCCCCGGCCGGATTGCAACACCGTTCTGAAATCGGGACAGGCCATGGGACACCGTGGGTCCCCATGCGGTCATGCGCT
>CAZIRO010000057.1:0-14776 GCA_964541595.1 uncultured Acidobacteriota bacterium | reverse complement strand
TCCAGGGTGCGCTGCCACCTGCCACCCGACACCTGGGACCGGAGACCTGACACGCGGTGTCCACCGGGCCATCCGCGCATCCGGCGCATCCCCTGGCCCATGGCCTGTCCCGATCCCAAGGTCTGCGGGATTGACGGTGGCATCGGAGGAACCTATAATTGGAAATGAAGAGAGCGGGAATAGCTCAGTGGAAGAGCGTCTGCTTGCCATGCAGAAGGTCGCGGGTTCGAATCCCGTTTCCCGCTCCAGGGAGGCGTAGCCAAGCGGTGAAGGCGGGGGCCTGCAAAGCCCTTATTCGGCGGTTCGAATCCGCCCGCCTCCTCCATGTATGCCTCCGGAAATCGTTGCGGGTTCCCGCGCTACAGTTGCAGATTCCGCCGCATAATCCATCCAGAAAAACATACCGTGCAGTGTCCAGCAGAACAATGCGCCCCCCAATAGGGCGGGATATAGTCCGCCCCAGAGGATTACGGACGATTCCCCCGTATGGACGATCAGCGTCTGCCAGACCGGAGAGAGCTGATCCCCCCAGATGGTGTGCACACTCTGACGCATGATATGCACGACCAATACGGTCGTCAGCCACGTCAACCACCACAGGATCAGTGCCGTTCGGAACGCGTGTCGTCGCGCCCGGGACCCCCCGGGCCAGAAGATCAATAGCCAGCGGGCCATACGGGCCGTTCGGCAGACGGGCCGACGTGGGGAAGTCCACCGGTCCAGCACACTGAGCAGCACGACAAACGGCAGCCATCCAACCCACCACAGCAGTCCCTCCCGGAGAGACGCCCAACTTCGTTGAACCGCCGCACGAATGATCACCGACCAGCGTGCAGCCGCAGCGATACGGTGCAGTTCCGGCCAGATGGGTACGTTCGGGATGTACCGGTCCGGTGCGTACCGCATCCAGACGCCCAAAAGAAACGGATACCGGTGGGTCAACTGTTGCATGCGTTCCGTATCCCGCAACCGCAGCGCCCGATTATACGCCCGGACCGGAGCATTTCCCTCCGCACGTACCCGCAAGGGTGGTCGCACGTTTCCGTCCTTCAGCACGGTTGTGTGCAATTGTTGCCAGGCACGTTCCGCACTGGCCAGCCATGCATCCGCCACCGCACCTCCGAATCCGACAACTCCGGCCAACAACAGACTGCCAATCCACCAGCGAATTCCCGGTCCATGCCGAAACGGCGCACACACCGCAATCATCAGAATACCCGTCACTGCGACGGGCCACCAGACATGCAGTCCCACCCGGAGCACGTACCTCCACGCACGCCACTGCAGAGGGGCCACACGGTATGGGGCCATCTCCCGGGCCAGACGCCGTTCAAATGTCCGGATCCGCAGCATCTCCCGAAACATGCGGTATTGTCGCAACCGCTCGATCAATACGCTGCTGCGCACGGACCGGTCCCAGAGGTTCGGTGTCCATTCTGCGCCCCGCATCCACAGTTCCGCGAGCGCCCGTAGCGGCGGACGGGGCAATTGCATCTCAGTATCCCACAGCTGCCACCAGGGAAATGCGGTGGGTTCCTGGGCATATACGGGGATGCCGCCCTGTACGAGGTACACATGCAGACCCGCGGACCATGCCCGCCGGGCAAGATCCTGAAGTCCACACCGATAGAGGATGTACCCCATCGCCTGAAGGGCACGCCAATCCCCGCGGTGACGGGCAGCGACCATGGCCGTCTCCCAGCGGGATCGGGACCATTTCGGCCATCCCGGATCCATCCACCGCTGCGCAACAGTGCGGATCTCGGGAACCTGACGGACCCATGCCATACAATCGCGCAGGGGGCGCGGCCAGGCCGATTTGACCCCCATGTAGCCGCACACTACCCATGAGATGAGCCACCACCCGATCGCCCGGACGCTGCACCCGTATTTCAAGGCGGTTCCTTCTCCGGAGGCATCCCCGGCCGTTCGGGCATCCGCTCGCGCAGCGGAATACGTATGCGGGTCGGCGCGGTTCGCTCGCGCCGCTCCGGAGGGGGTACGGCGATGACCGTGCGCTGTACTGCCGGCCGGGAACGTAATACATACGGCGTGAGTAACACAATGATCTCGTTGTCCTCACGTTCCTGGACCCGATGTTGAAAGAGCGCACCAATCAGGGGAATCGCTTCCAGTCCGGGCAACGATTCGCGCCGCAACCGAACCTGTTGCCGGATCAGTCCCGCGATCAAACTCGTTTCATCGGGACGCAGGCGAATGGTCTTTTCAATCCGACTCGTGGAAAAGACCGGAATGCCCCCGAAACCGGTTCCCGCCACGGAACTGCTCTCCACCACAACTTTCAGGGTAATGGTTCCATCCGCATGCATGGTCGGCGTTACGTCCAGATTCAGTCCCACGACGCGATACGTGAACGATGTGATCGGCTGCTGACTGACGCCGCCGCCCGCGATGGGCACAAAAGTCGTCTGCGGCACGGGAACCTCATTGCCGAACTGAATGCGTGCGGGGACACCCTCGACCGTGCGGACCGGTACACTGTCGATCAGGCGGGCATGACTCGACTGCTTGATCAACCTGGCGACAAGACCGGGCAGATTCACAAGTACAAAGTCGGAACGACTGAGGATCGGTCCCGGATCCAGACGGATCTCCGGGTCCGGCTGCACCGCCGTATCGATACCGGTCGTTCCCGGAGACGCGATCTGCAACCCGTACTGCTGCAACAACGTTCGGTTGACCTCCAGCACGTCCACGTGGATCAGGATCTCCGCGGGGGCCACGTCAATCTGCCGTAGAATACGCGCGACGGCTTCGATCTGGCGACGGGAACCGATGACCGTGATCGTTCCACGCTGCGGGTCGCCCGCGACGGATTCCAGTCGCATGGTCTGCTGCAGGACCTGAAGGACAGCGTCCACACGGGCGTGTTCGATCCGAAAGGTGTACGCCCAGGTGTCCCGATACTGCCGCCGTTTTTCCGGTGTATCCGGAGCAATGACCAGGGTCCTGGGTTCCAGATACCGGACAAGTAATCCATACGTGTCGGCCAGCTGATCGATCGCCTGTCCGAACGTTACACCGGACCAATCCACCGTGACGGTCACATCCGGCAGATCCGCATCCAGAATTAAATTGAGATCGACGCTCCGCACGATGGACCGCAGAATGACCGACAGCGGAGCGTCCACGAAATGTGCGGCCGTAATGGGTCGGTTCCAGATCTCCGGAGGCGGTTGCGGAAACTCCGGTAACTGCATGGGCGGCGTGCCGGATTCCGGCGCACGCCGAAGACGGCGCCGCACTTCATCCAGCCGTTCCCGGATTGCCGCATTGGTCGGATCGAGATCGGCCGCCAGTTCGAGTTCCACCAGTGCCTGTTCAAGGTCCCCCCGCTGCTCAAACGTATGCGCCTGTAGCAGGTGAGCCTGTGCTGCCCGTAATCTCGCCCACCAGTACCGTGCCTGCAGATCGGTGCGGTCCGGGTGCTGATCGACCAGGCGACTGTACAGGGCAACGGCACGGTCCCATTCCTGACGGCGAAACGCGCGATCGGCGTCACGTTCCAAACGGGTGACATATCCACAGGCCACGAGTCCTATCACGAAGATCACCACACACCCGAGAATACGTCCATACCGCTTGCGGCCGGTCATTTTCCCGTCCATTTCGTCGGCATGGAACCATTATACTTCGCCCGGTCTTCATGATACAATGAGTATTCTTGAAATCGGGACAGGCAATGGGACACGGCGTGGCCCGATGGACCACTCGATATACCGTCATCCAAGATGCACTGATACCTGAAACCCGAGACCGGACACCTGGGACCTGAGACCGGATCCCGATGTCGACCGGGCCGTCCGCGCATCCCCTGTCTCATTTCCTGTCCCGATCCCAGGTATTCCCGCCGAGATCGGGACGGATACAGGAGGCATGCAGGATGGGACTGTACACACGCACCGGAGACAACGGATGGACCCATCTGCTCGGCCGCCGGCGGGTGCCGAAATCGGATCAGCGCGTGGAAGCATACGGGAGCGTGGATGAGTTAAACGCGTGGCTCGGGTACGTGATCACCACCGGGATCGCGGCTCCATGGCCGGATCGACTGCAGTCGATCCAGCGCGATCTCTTCGTGATCGGCGCGTATCTCGCCGCCGATCCGGAGGGTCCGCAGCCGACCCCGATTCCACCACCGCTGGATCGCGTGCGCGAAATGGAGCAGTGGATTGATGCCTGTGAGGCCGATACCGGTCCCATGCGTGCCTTTATCCTTCCCGGTGGTCATCCGATCGGGGCCGCACTCCACATCGCGCGTACAGTATGTCGCCGTGCCGAACGTCGTATCGTTGCACTCCACCAGATGTCTCCCGTACCGAACTGGATTCTGACATATATGAACCGCCTGTCGGATCTGCTCTTTGCGCTTGCCCGATGGGCGAACGCCCGCGCCGGGGTCCCCGATACGCCATGGCATCCTCCCGCGTCTTCAGACGCGTGATGCCGCCCCCATCCGTCCATCGACGTTGCGACCGTCGGTATCCCTCGGGAAACCGCCAGTGTCGTTTGAAGTCCAAACCCCGGATCGGTTACATTATTACCCCTTGCGCGATGCAACGCATGTGCTGGCTGTTGCACACCGGCGGTAAAATCGCGCCTGCCGGTCAATGATCGCCGGTGTCCGGCTCATGGACGCGTACGGTGCGGCCACGGGCCGGAAATACGGCGCGGAACAAATAGGCCGGCCCCGAAGCGCTGGGATCTCCGTTTCGGGTCAGGGAATGGTACGATGGATGCACGGACTTTTGCAGAATCGCAACGGACCACGTTCGAACGTTATCTGCGTCAGCTTGTGGAAATCCCCACGGTCAGCGCAGACCCGGCGCGCGCTGCGGATATGCAGCGGTGTGCCGAAGCCGCTGTGGCCATGATCGAAGAACTCGGGGGACACGCAACCGTCTGGACCACAGAGGGCAATCCCATCGTGTTCGGAGGATTTGAACGGGATCCGCGCCTGCCGGGGATCGTGTTTTACAATCATCTGGACGTTCAACCGGCGGATGAACCGGAATGGCGGTACGATCCGTTTCGATTGACCGTGGAAGGCGACCGGTTCATCGGTCGGGGCGCTACGGACGACAAGGGACCCGCCATTACCGTATTGCTGGCGGGTAAGTATGCATACGATCGGGGTGTGCCGCTGAACATCTATTACCTCTGGGAACTGGAAGAGGAAATCGGCAGTCCCCACTTTGAAGCGGCACTCCGGACACACCGGAACGAAGTCCGTGCCCAATCCGTATTCGTCTGTGATAGCATCTGGTTGTCCCGCGAACGGCCCTCGGTCGATTACGGACTGCGCGGTCTGCAGGGGGCCACACTGCGCCTGCAAACCGCGGACGTCGACGCGCACTCCGGTGTGACCGGCGGTGCGGCGCCGAACCCGATCGCGGAACTCTGCCGCATTCTCATGGCGTGTTTCGACCCCGTCACCGGAGATGTGCACATTCCCGGGTTTTACGATGAGGTTGTCCCACCCACGGAGGAGGAACTGGAAAGTTTTGTCCGGTCCGGTTTCTCCGTGGAAACCTTTCAGAAGACATACGGATTCCGCTGGCTCCGCCATACCGATGTGAAAGAAGTGTTGAAACGCATCTGGGCGTGGCCGACTTTCGAGATTCACGGCATCGCAGGTGGATATCAGGGGCCTGGCATTAAGACGATTATCCCCCACTGGGCCGAAGCCAAAGTCAGTATGCGCCTGGTACCCAATCAGGATCCGGCGACGATCTTCCAGCGTCTGAAAACCTTTGTGCAGTCCCTGAACCCCCACGTGGAGGTGCAACCGGAAGGGTCCCTGGCACCGTACCTCGGGGAATTCAAAGGCCCCTTTGCAGATGCATTGCGCAAAGCTGTTCGTACCGTGCTCGGCGTGGCACCCGTCTTTATCCGCGAAGGCGGATCGATCGGCGCAGTCGTGACCATGCAACAACTGCTCGGCGTCCCGATCACGATGATGGGACTCAGCCTGCCCGAACACGGGTATCACGCACCAAACGAGTTTTTTGACTGGCAACAGGCCCGCCGGGGGATCGAAATCTTCAGCGTGTACCTCCATGAAATCGCCCAGTTGACCGTCCCCACCGAGGAGTGATCATGCCGGAGTGGTCCCACGTAACCCCGGAGGGTGACCGGGTCCGGATGGTGCACATCGGGGAAAAACCGGTCGCCCGCCGTCGTGCCTGGGCTGAGGGTTATGTCCGTATGTCCGCACGTACGGTCGAACAGCTGCAACAACACGGTAGCCCGAAGGGGCCGATACTGGCCACCGCCCGGATTGCCGGAATCCAGGCCGCCAAATCTACCGGGATGCTGATCCCGCTGTGCCACCCGCTGCCGATCCACGTCGTCGATCTCGCGTTCGCCTGGGAGAAGAACGGTATTCGGGTTGAAGCCTGCGTCGAAACGGAAGCCCGCACCGGTGTCGAAATGGAGGCCCTGACCGCAGTCGCCGTGGCCTGTCTGACCATTTACGATATGTGTAAAAGCGTAGACCCGACAATGACCATTGACGGAATCCGTCTGCTGCGTAAAGAAGGGGGGCGTTCCGGTGTGGTGGAGCTTGCACCCCCGCGCCTCCTGCCCCCCGGTGCAGGGTCGTCGCAAGCATGAGGGCACACTATGCGGCCGCACGGATGGGTCGGCCTGGTGATGATGCTCGCCGGTATGCTCGTACGGTGGTACGGACCCGAAGTGCATGTCCTGCAACCGCTCGCACACTGGCTGGGGATATGGTTTACACCGTGGATGTGGTGGGGATACCTGCTGTTCCTGGACGGATGGCTGGCATACCGCGAAGGCCGTTCCTGGATGCGGACATATCCGGTCGAATATCTGTGGATGCTGCTGACTTCCTACCTCTGCTGGCGACTCTTTGAATGGTACAATGAATGGTTGCAGAACTGGTATTACGTCGGTGTCCCGGAGAACCGATGGATCGCGGAACTCCTCGGAATCCTCTCCTTTGTGACAATATTTCCGGGTATCTTCTGGACGGCCTCGGTGGTGGCACGCCTGGGAGGACTGCCCCTGCTGGATACGCGGGCTTCCCTGTCCCGGCGTGCGTTCTGGATCAGTATCGGTGTGGGTGCAGTACTCGTCATTTACCCCATCCTGGCTCCCCGGGAACAGCGTCCCTACCTGTTCGGTCTGGTCTGGACCGGTTTCGTGTTTCTTATCGACCCGATCAATGACCGTCTGGGTGGCGTCTCCCTGCTGGCCCAGGCCAAAGCCCGCAACTGGCAGTGGATCACCGTTCTCTTCATTGCGGGATACGTGTGCGGATTTCTCTGGGAATTCTGGAACTGGTGGGCCATCGCCCGGTGGAAATATTCTATTCCGTTTCCCGCACCGTTTCACATTTTTGAGATGCCCGCACCGGGGTTCCTCGGGTTCGGACCCTTTGCCCTGGAATGTTTTTGCATGTACGAACTGGCGCGCCAGATCCTGCGGCGCGCCATTCCGCAGTTCCCGGTGGCCGACCGGTTCGTCCGGGGCGCACCCATCCGTACGCTCATCTGGCACTGACGGTGCGCTCCTACGGGACCACGTGGTCCCCACCCGTCCCGTCGGGGTCCCGTGCACGTACGGGAGTAATCGTCCAGCGCCAGGTACCTACGGCACCGGGGCATTATAAGAAGTACCCCGTTATCACCCTGGGCCATCGAGAAGGGGGAGCACTTGATACTTCAAATCCAATGAAAAGGACCTCCTTCTTCCAGAGACCCTCTTTTTTCCCCTCGATCTGCTCGCCGTTCGGCAGACTGCCCGGATTCATCAATCCGAAAGTCGGGCGCGGCTGCGCGAAACTTATCTTCAGGTTATTTCTCACGAACTCTATGAAAGCCTCATTAAGGAAGGGAGCCTCTGAATACAGCACACGCACGGGTGCTATGATCTCCCCGAGTGCATTGACTTCGATGCGCAACACGATCAAGGCGGGATGGGCAAGCTGGCGAGACAGGGGGAAGTCCTCAGACTGCCAGGTCAGAGTCGGCAACTGGAAACCACGTGCACCTTCGGGGCGGCTTACATAAATATAAGCCCTGCAGCGAGCACAGCGTGGGTCTTCCCTACATTCCCTGCGAAGTGCCTCGACTCTGGATGGAACGAAGTCCTCATCCGAAGAACTTGCGACCTGCAATTCCAGCGTATTGTTCCGAAGACCACATAGAATAACGGCCCATTGTTCACCGTTCGCATCGAAAACCTGCGAGCATCCGGCCGCCCGGGCATCTACTGGGGCATACCAGAGTAACATTAATCCCATATATCCAATGAAAAACCAGATCCTCCGCATGTCAAACCTCCAGAGTTTGGCTTGCATAGTATATATTTTAGCCATAAAGACACCCATGCAAACTGACGACAGCGCGGGTCCACCCCCGCTTGACATCCCGCGCACGTAGATTTATATTATACTGCTAAACATTTCTTAGTCCCCTATACTCAACATCTTGCCAACCGGCGGGGCGGAATTCTCTTATAGAGGAGGGTGTGTATGGCGATGCAGATCCGTCCGCTGTATGACCGTGTCGTGGCGAAACGCATCGAACAACAGGAAGAAGTCCGGGGTGGCATTATCATCCCGGACGTCGCCCGGGAAAAACCAATGATTGCAGAAGTGATCGCGGTCGGGAACGGACGCTTGCTGGAGAACGGCACGCTGATGCCCCTCGACGTGAAACCCGGCGATAAGGTGCTGATCGGTAAGTATGCGGGTTCCGAAGTCAAAATCGATGGAGAAGAATACGTCATTCTACGCGAGGACGAAATCCTCGGCATCGTGGTGGAAGAATAAATCGGTCCCCCCACCGTTCGGGACGGTTTTGCCTTCCGCTGATGGGATTCTGGATCATGACCTAAAGATTCTGCATGCAAAGGAGGGCCGAAATGGCGAAAGACATCCGTTACGGAGATGAAGCGCGTCAGGCCATTTTGCGGGGTGTGAACAAATTGGCCAATGCCGTACGGGTCACCCTGGGGCCGAAAGGCCGGAATGTCATTCTGGAAAAGAAATTCGGCTCCCCGGTGATCACCAAGGACGGGGTGACCGTCGCGAAGGAGATCGAACTGAAGGATCCGTGGGAAAATATGGGTGCACAGATGGTGCGGGAAGTCGCCAGCAAGACCAGTGATGTCGCGGGTGACGGGACAACCACAGCGACCGTACTCGCGCAGGCGATCTTCCGGGAAGGGCTGCGGCATGTCGCTGCCGGTGCGAATCCAATGGAAATCCTGCGCGGGATCCAGAAGGGTGTCGAATCGGTCGTGGAAGAGTTGAAAAAGATGGCGACCCCGGTGGAAGGCAAAGCAGTGGCGCAGGTGGCAGCGATTGCAGCCAACAACGATATGGAGATCGGTGAAATCATCGCACAGGCAATGGAAAAAGTCGGGAAGGACGGCGTGATCACCGTGGAAGAGGCCAAAGGTCTGGAAACGTTGCTGGAAGTTGTTGAAGGGATGCAGTTCGACCGCGGGTATCTGTCTCCCTATTTTGTGACCGATCCCGAACGGATGGAGTGCGTGCTCGAAGAGCCGTACATTCTCATCCACGAGAAGAAGATCAGTGCGATCAAGGAACTCCTTCCCGTGCTGGAGCAGGTCGCCCGTGCGGGGAAACCGCTGCTCATCATTGCCGAAGACGTGGAGGGTGAAGCACTGGCGACACTCGTGGTCAACAAGCTGCGGGGTGTGTTGCAGGCAGCGGCCGTGAAGGCGCCCGGGTTCGGTGAGCGGCGGAAGGAAATGCTGCGGGATATCGCCATTCTCACTGGCGGCAAGGTCATTTCGGAGGACCTCGGTATCAAACTTGAAAACGTGCGGCTGGACGATCTCGGTCGGGCAAAGAAGGTCGTGATTGACAAAGACACGACCACGATCATCGAAGGGTACGGCAAGGCGGAAGACATCGAAGCACGGGTCAAGCAGATCCGCAAACAGATCGAAGAAGCGACGTCAGATTATGACCGTGAAAAACTCCAGGAGCGGCTGGCCAAACTCGTCGGTGGTGTTGCCGTCATTCGGGTCGGTGCTGCGACGGAAGCGGAGATGAAAGAGAAAAAGGCCCGAATCGAGGACGCCATGCACGCCACCAAAGCCGCTGTGGAGGAAGGGATCGTGCCCGGCGGCGGCGTGGCTTACCTGCGGGCATCGGAAGTGCTCGATAACCTGGACGTGGAAGGCGATCAGAAGATCGGGGTACAGATCCTGAAACGCGCGCTGGAAGAACCGGTTCGGCAGATCGCCACCAATGCCGGCTGGGAAGGCTCGATTGTGGTTGAAAAGATCCGCGAAAACAGTGATCGTGCGTTCGGGTTCAATGCGCTGACTGAAACGTTCGGAAACATGGTGGAAATGGGCGTCATCGATCCGGCGAAAGTATGCCGCGTCGCTGTACAAAATGCGGCGAGTGTCGCGAGCCTGTTGCTGACCACCGAGGCACTGGTCAGCGAACTGCCGGAAAAAGAGAAAGAAGAGGAAGCCGGGGTTCCGGAGTACTGAGGTTCCCTGAACCCGTAAAATCAATGACCACGCGTCGAATGTCATGCCACCCGGTTGATCCCGCGATCGACCGGGTGGTGTTTTTATTTGTACACGGCCCGGGAGCGGGACCTGAGATCGGGACAGGGAATGGGACAGGGGATGTGCCGGGTAAGCGGATGGCCCGATGGACACCGGGTGGCAGGTCCCGGGTGGCGGGTCTCAGGTCCCAGGTGGCGGGTATTCCGGTGGCAGGTATTTGCGACGGGAGACGGAAGACAGGGGACGGGGCATCGCATGGGCGGGGGATAGCGCATGACCGCATGGGGACCCACGGTGTCCCATGGCCTGTCCCGATGCCAGGGATCGGGACCGGTTGCAATTTCCCTCCATATCCCGGAAAATAGTGCACCCATTCGACCCACCCGAGGATACACACATGCGGGATATCTGCATCGTCTGGACCACCGTCGATCGGGAAGAACACGCCGTGCAACTCGCTGAAATTCTCGTACGACGCCGTGCTGCGGCCTGTGTATCTGTGGTCCCGGGTGTGCGATCGGTCTATCCCTGGCAAGGTCAACTCTGCCGGGAAACCGAATGGCTTTTGATGATCAAAACGCGCATGGATCAGCTCGAACGACTCCGTACGATCTTCACGCAATATCATCCGTACACGGTTCCCGAATTTCTGGTCCTCCGAATGGACGAGGTGGGCACATCCTATGCGGAGTGGTTGCACGACTGGATTGATGGCCGTAGCCAGATCAACGATGCCGTGCCGTAAGATCCCGAACGTTCAGATGGAATGACCGGGGAAGCTGACTCAGGGAGGGGCGCTGTTGCGACCGGTGCGAACGTCTGCAGCGGTATTTTGCCTGGCCGCAGCCACGTTACTGCTGGAACTCGTACTCAGCCGCATTTTTGCAGCCGTCTTTCTGAACAACTACGCATTCCTCATCGTGTCGATTGCGCTGTTCGGTTATGCGATGGCCGGAGTATATCTGGCGCTCTCACCGCGACTGCAGTCCACGCTGGCCACCCGCTGGTTGCCCTGGACGGCCGGGTTTTTCGTGATGGGGCTGTTCGGACTGGTCTTTCTGCTCCGGCATGTCCCGATGAACCTGATGGCGCTTCATCGCGAACCCGTACAGTGGATCTACCTGGGACTCTATTTTATCGGTGTAACCTGGCCCTTTTTCTGGATCGGCATGGTCATGGCCGATCTCTTCACGCGGTGGACAGCCGAGGCCAATCGTCTGTACTTCTGGGATCTGCTGGGCGCATCAACGGGCAGTTTACTGCTGTTTCTGCTGATCCGACCGCTGGACGGTGTGGGCACCCTGTTTGCCTCCGGAATACTCGTGCTGATCGCACTTGGAGTGTTACTGCCCCGTGCATCATGGGGCATGTTATTGCCGTGGCTGATCGTCGTGCTGCTGGTCGGTTGGGAGGGCGAGGCGAGTTTTCCGCTTCGACCCATGATCCACAAACGGGGGTACAACCCCGAACGTGTGGAATACTCTGAATGGGGTGTGCTCACGCGGATCGATGTCCAGATGCATACACGTACGTTTAAGGTCATCTGGATTGATATGGGATCCAATCAGTCGTTCATGCGACCCCGTCGTACCGAACCGTTCGATACACGTCCGACCCATCTCACGCAGTTCGTTTTGCCGTACTATTTGAAGTTCGACCGTTCGGACAAACGCGTCCTGATTGTGGGGCCCGCCGGCGGCTATGAGGTCGCCGTGGCTCTGGCGTACCGAAGTGCGGAAGTCATCGGTGTGGAGATGGACCCCACCATTGTGCGTCTCGTGACCGGCCATTACAACACTCTCCTGAACGGTCTCTACCATGACCCGCGTGTACAACTCATCAACGACGAGGGCCGCAGTTATATCCGCCGGGAACGGCGCCGTTATGACATCATTCAGCAGATCAACAATGCGACACCCATCGCCGTCATGCACGGTGCGGTCAACCTGGCGGAGAGTTACCTGACCACCCGGGAGGCCTTTACCGATTACTGGGACCACCTGACCGATGACGGCTACCTGTCGATTCACCGCTGGGGCGCACTGCGTCTGTTCGTTCAGGGGTACGATCTGTTGAAACGCAAGGGCGTGGCACACCCGTTCCGCCACATGGCGGTGATTCAGGAACCGCAGAACTGGATGACCCAATCGTTTCTCCTGAAAAAACGTCCCCTCACCCAGGCGGAGATCCGTGACATCATCCGTTATGCGCGGTTGCGTGCGGGGAAGGTCCTCTATGTCCCCGGGCCACCCCCCTCACCGCCGAACCTGTTCTATCGGATCGCCCGGGCGGCGGATCCCCTGGAATTCGTGCACCGACTGTACCGACGCACCGGTCTGGATCTACGGCCGGTGACGGACGATCGGCCGTTTTTCAATCAATTTACCACACTGCACCCGTTCCGCTCCACACGGCGCGACATCGATCCGGGACTCACGCGGAAACTCATCGAGATCTCTCTCCCCACCCGGTACACACTGTGGGGACTGCTCGCGTTCGGGTGCCTCATGGGCGGGGTGTTTTTACTGTGGCCGCTGTTTCAGTTCAACCGGCGAGGACTGCGCGGTTCCATCGGTCTGGGGACGATCGTCTATTTTGCCGGTCTCGGGTTCGGCTTCATCGCGATCGAGATCTGCCTATTCCAGCAACTCGTTCTCTTCCTCGGGGCGCCGATGTACTCCATCACGTTCGTTCTGGTTACGGTATTGCTCCAGGCCGGCGTGGGGAGTTTTCTCGCCGGCCGATGGCGGATCGCACCGGAACATGCGATCCGGCGGATCGCACCCATACTGGCGCTGACCATCGGCGCGGAGATCCTCTGGTTGCGCTACGGACTGAACCTTTTCCTCCACTGGAACTTTCCCGGCCGACTGATCGTCGCCTTTCTCAGCCTGTTGCCGATGACGCTGTGGATGGGTATGATGTTCCCGCTCGGGCTTCGCTGGATCCGTCAGTACAGCGTCTCTCTGGTGCCGTGGGCGTGGGGTATCAACGGGTATACCACGGTACTGGGTTCCGTGACTGCCGTGATCCTGGCCATGACACGCGGATTTTCTTTCGTATTTCTGAGTGCGATCTTCTGGTATTTACTCAGCGGGAGCGTGGTCGTGCTGGTCGAACGGGGGTATCGGCCACGCGTCCGACTCCGGAAGGAGGCTGGCGGATGAGGCGGCGACGTCCGCACGGATGGTACCTGGGGTGGGCGGTAATCGGCTGGGCCATCGTGAGTGCGGTGAGCATCGGATGTGAATCGAGTTGCCGGCAGATACAAGAATCTCAGGTACAGGCGGTCCGCGGACTGGATCGGGCCACCCGCATGGCCATTCTTCAGGACATGCAGGCCATCCGGACGGCACTCATCCAGTATGCGGCCATGCACGGAACGCTCCCGGACGGAGACATCCGGGCGATCATGCGGGTGCTCGTGCCGACGTATCTGCCCCGGCCCATCACGTCCTCGCACGGTGCACCTATCGTGTACCGTAAGTTTGATACGCGGTTCGAGTTGCGTTCGCCGGGCCCGGACGGTCAACTCGATACGGCGGACGACCTGCGCGTCACCGGCCCGTAGGGTTCGTGCCGCCGGTTGCGCATGCCACGCGTTCCCGCCAGTGGTCAATCACACAGCCATCGCCACACGATGGTGTTTCCGTATACACTCGTGACCCATACGAGGGCGATGCCGATGATCCCAAGCAGGGTCACCATCCCGCGGCGGCGCATCCAGTTCGGCCGTTGCAGGAAGATGACCCACAGGAGCAGGAAATACACACCGGTACCGATCCCCATCGTCTGGTGCCGATCCAACCAGCCCGGGGCCACGCCCTGAACCTGCGCGCGTGCGGCGATCCCCGTGATCAGCGCGGGCAACATGGTGGCCAGACCGAGAATATGACAATACCAGGCGGTCCAGCGAAACCGTTCTCCACCGAACCACGCATACAGCATGTAGAACCCGCATGCACCACTTAAAAACGCCACGGGGAAATGGACCATCTGGGGATGTACGGGCATTCCCCCCATCGCTCGCCTCCGCAGAGCACCGCACGAATGGCGTCGACCGTGGAGAACGTTCAAAACCCGGCGCTGTTCACCGCGATCCGAACGGGCCATGGAACATCGCAGGTGCCCATTCAGCCATGTGATATTCCCGTCCCGATCCCGGTGTTGACCGAAATCGGGACAGGCCATGGGACACCGTGGGTCCCCATGCGGTCATGCACTATCC
>CAZIRO010000056.1:0-15219 GCA_964541595.1 uncultured Acidobacteriota bacterium | reverse complement strand
TTCCCGCAACGGGAGATGAACGGCTCGCCGACACAGATGCGGACCGCAGATACGAATGCCGCCTGACCCGTCGACGGTCGCAACGTACGGTCGTGCTGTACGGGCGGGATAGCCTCATCGACGCTTTTCAGGCGCTGAAGATCCGTGCGAAAAATGCAACGGTATACGACGATGATCACGTGCATTACTGGCAGGGCGGACTCCTCACCGGCAGGGTGTTCGTTGTTCCGCGAATTGCCGATTTGTCCCGACTTTCCAACCTGTATTTGCGCGTCAAACGCAAAGAATACCAGCTGGAAATCGTTCCGATCTCATGAGGACTCCATCCCGTGTGGTTGCATACCGATGAAGACATTTCCGTATTCACCCGTTACCCCTGTACGCGAGCGACGTTCGGTGGTTTCTCCCGGTCAGTGGGGACGGTTGGTCTGGTCCATCGGACTCTCCGCTCTTGTGACGATCGGGATTCTCGCCTGGTTGTTGCACCATCGACCCGCATCGCTCTGGGCACTGTGGCAGCAGGCGTGGGCATGGGAACCGCTGCTGGCCTATGCGGCCATCAGCCTGGCGGGTGCTGTGGGTCGGACCTGGCGGTACCGATGGTTGCTCGCAGGCACCCGGGTGCGGTATTCGGATCTGTTTCTGGTCACGCTGGTGCGTAATTTCACCGTCGATCTCCTGCCCGCACGCGCGGGGAGTCTCTCCTATCCGGCGTTGTTGTATTACCGGCTGCGCGTTCCCGCAACGGCGACGTGGGCGAGTTTTATCTGGGCATTTGTCTGGGACATTGCGGCGCTCGCGGTGGTACTCTGGATCGCCTGGTGGGCGGTCGGTCCACGCATTGCACACGGTGTATGGTTACTCATTCTCCCTGCGGGTCTGACGATGGTCACCGGTACGGTGATCCTGCTCCCCGCCCGTCTGTGGCGCAGATGGCTGGCCGCCCTGGCGTACATGCGCCATCGGTGGTTGCTGCGGATCCTCCGGCGTCGGTTTCCCGCGTTTTCCCGATGGATCCGGGGACTTGCGGATATCGGCACGTCCGGCCGGGATCGACCGCTGCGCATGCTGGGTGTATCCCTACTGATTCGCGGTTGCAAGTACGGCAGTCTGTATGTGCTGTACGCGCATTTTGTCCGGTCGCTGGATGCGCATGCGCCGGCCCTGGATATTCTGTCTTTCATCTGGACGATCACGGCGGCGGAAGCCACAGCGTTCCTTCCGGTGCAGGGCCTGTTCAACATCGGTCCCTGGGAAGCGGCATGGACACTGGCCACGCAGTGGGTGCAGGCCCACACGCGGGATGTGCTCGGTGTCCTCTCGGCGTTCGTGCACTGGACCGCACAGGTGTGGGAGTACGGACTCGGGGGGATTGCGCTCGTGTGGTTGCTGACCCGTCGCAATCCGGGACAACAGCGGAACCATGGCGGGCAACGTCCAGAAGGAGAAATAGCGTGAAGTCACGGGCGGGGAAGTGACGCGGGGAAAAGTGACGAAGTGTCGATGCACGTCGTCACGCTTCCCCGCGTTTCTTTTCCCTCGTCACTCTGGGAGTACATCACCCGAAACAGGGGGATGCCGTGAGGAAACGGACGCGCATCTGGTGGATTTTGCTCGGAACCGTTCTGGGATTCTTCGCCATCACCCGTATGGACGTACCGGCACACCGCCCGTATGGCGTGGTCATTGTGCTGCTCGATGCGGCACGTGCGGACCATTTCGGTGTCTATGGATACCCGCGCCCGACGACCCCGTATATCGATCGGCTCGCGCGGGACGCCATCGTGATGGAACGGGCGTATTCCGTGGCCTGTAACACCCGTCTGGCACTGGCCAGTCTGTGGACGGGTGTGCACAAGATCGAGTCCATTGCAAAGAGCATGCCGACGCTTCCGGAGATCCTGCACAACCACGGGATTCGCACGGCGGTACTGTCGGTTAACGCCAACATCACGCCGCTCTTCGGATACGCACGCGGCGTGGACCATTTTGTGTACTACGCCTGGCGAAAACGCACGCCGTCTCCGTTTCGTATCCTTCAGGATGCGTTCAACTGGATACAGCAACAGACGCGCCCGTTTTTCCTCTATGTGCATCTTATGCAACCGCATGAACCGTATACACCCCCACGTGCGTACGGTGTCCAGATCGGTGCGCCCGTACCCCCGCGGGCATACAGTCTGAGCAACTGGATCTATCTGTTTCATACCCATCAGGTGGAACCGACGGAGGCTCAGATTCGTGCGATTCGTTTCTGGTACGATGCGAATCTCCGATGGGCAGATCACGCGCTCGGTGTGTTCCTGCATCGGTTAAGGCGGGCCGGCTGGTTGGATCGCATCTGGCTCGTGATCACCGGTGATCACGGCGAAGCGTTCGGCGAACACGGGGAATATTACCACATGGTCAGCGTGTACGAGGAAAACATCCGGGTACCGTTGATCGTGCGGCCGCCCGCATCGTTTCGACATCGCGCCGGCCGGTACGCGGCATACGTTTACATGCAGGACCTGTTCCCGACCGTACTGCGCTGGTTTCGGATACCCGTTCCGGATTGGGTGGACTTTCGTCCGTTACAGACCGTATGGCACGACCCGCACGCGACAGGATGGTCCATCCAGATCAGTTGCGCGCCACAGATGAGAATGTGCGCGTTGCGTCAGGGACCGTGGAAACTCGTGGTGCACCGTCCCGGGTTCCGGCCCGGATCCGACCGCCTGCCGCTCGTTGAACTGTATCGTCTCCCGGACGAGCGGTGGTTCGAAGGTAATCGAGCGCCGTTGATGCCGGTCCGGGTGCGCCAGATGTTCCATCTCCTGCGCCAGTGGATGTGGGCGGGACGCGTTTTGCGCCAGGCGCATCGGGTACTCCAACCCCTGCAGCAGTTGCGTGCGCTCGGATACGTGGCCGCCGAACATACCGAAGACCGGTTTCGTGTGGCCCCCACCCGGTTGCCCGCGGAAGCCTTTCGGGGGCGGGTGGTGGCCTATCGGATTCGTTACAACATGAACAGGGAACACTGGGAACTTGCGGTCCGGATCCACAATGAAAGTCCGTATATCTGGCCGTCCGGCGATACCCGGGGGCGCGGATCGGTCGTGGTGGATGTGCATATTCAGGAACTTTCCGGATCCACATGGACCGGCGGGTTTGCGCAGGACGTCGCTCCGGGGCAATCGGGCGTTGCGGTGATCGCACTGCCGCACGATGCCACGGTGCATCCTCGGTGGACCATACGGGACGTGCGTCTGGGTCAGCGCGGTGCCGATACACGTTTTTCCATTGGTGGTGCGCGCACGGTTCCCGTCGGCCCGGTGGTGGTGTGGAGCGCGGCGTGGTCCCGGTTTACTCTCGACCGTTCGGACATTCAATGGCTGACCGGAACGTCCGGTGAACTGTACCTTGTGCGTCCCGCATGGATGCAACGGCAGCGGTGTTTTACGCTTCGAGGTCGAATCCTTGCGTATCATCGCCCGCGTCTTGTTCGGTTTCGGCTGCAGTCCGACCGGCGCGCGTTCACGGTACGTGCACGTTCGGACGCGTGGCAACCGGTGACCGTCCCGATCGACTTCCCCTTCGGCCGGATGTGGGTGCCCCTTACGGTCGAAACGCCGGACGGTGCAGACAGTCCGTTTGACGTGGAAGACGCACTGGATCCCCGGTTTCTCAGCGTTGCCGTGGACGCGCCTCGCCTGGTTCCGTGTGCATCGGAAGAGAAGCGGGTGGGAGATTGAAACGAGAGCGATGGGCCGTGCACGTTGACAGTCGGAGCGTTTTCGCGTACCTTTTAGGAAGTCCGGAACGTGGACACGTGCGACGCCCGAAAGAGTTGAAGTCCTCTGACGTCGCAGGACGGTCACGATAGTCAGACCACGCGGTTGCCGGCGATCACCGGTGGGTCAGGGAGCATCGTCATGGTGAACATCGCCACAGTCCTGGCGTTTGTGTTGATCGTCCTGGCCAATGCCACATTGTTCGTGGTGGTCAATCGACTGCTGTTCCCACGCGTGAGTCCGCCCGCACACTCCGCACCGGCGAAAGCGGACCTCTTTGAATGCGGGGTGGAATGGACGACCCCGCCGCCGATCCGGTATCCCGTACGTTTTTACCGCCTGGCCATCGTGTTCGTATTGCTGGACATTGAACTCGCATTTTTTCTTCCGTGGGCCGTGCTGGTCCGCGATCTCGGCTGGCCCGGTGTGTTCCTGATGACGTTTTATGCCGGTCTGCTCGTCATCGGGTTGATCTATTTCTGGCGACACGGGGGTCTCCAGATCTGGGGACCGCCCGAAGAGGCCATCCGCCCCCGTCTGCGGGAACTCATTCGCCGGCGTGCGCAATTCGGCACGGTACCCCCGCAGACCTGATTCCCACGCAGATGGAGGTGCGACCGTGAACTACGCCGGTCAGGGAGGATTCCTGACCACGCGATTGCAGGCGTTCGTGCAGTGGGCGCGGAAGTTTTCCCTGTTTCAGTATCCGTTTGTGACCGCCTGCTGCGGCATGGAGTACATGTCCGTTGCGGGACCGTTTTACGATCTGGACCGCTTCGGCGCGGCACTGCCACGGTTTTCCCCGCGCCAGGCGGACGTGCTCATCGTGGTCGGTACGGTGAACCACAAGATGGCGCCCATCCTGCGGAAGGTCTATGAACAGATGGCGGAACCGAAATGGGTGATCTCGTTCGGTGTGTGCGCCACAAGCGGCGGGTTTTATCACAATTACGCCGCCGTTCAGGGCATTGATCTGATCATTCCCGTGGACGTATACATTCCGGGATGTCCCCCGCGTCCGGAAATGGTATTGGACGGCATTATGAAACTGCAGGCCAAAATTCAGCAGCAGGGGCGGGATATGCGATTGCTGGAAGAAACCGTACCTTCCCCGTATGCCCGGACCTGGATGCCCGGTGTGGAGGAACCCGTCGCCGTGACGGATTCCCCATCCGATCGGGATGTCTCCGAGGCGTGACCATGTCGGCCCGTGATGTGTCGCACAGTCCGGTGTTGACGGCCATTCGACAGAAGTTCGGCAGTGCGGTGGTCGAAATGCATGCGTTTCGGGGGGACGAAACGGTGGTCATTCTCCCCACGAAACTCCATGAACTCATGCGGTTTCTGCGCGACGATCCGCGGATGCAGTTCAACTTCCTGATGGACATTACGGCCGTGGACTGGCCGGAACGACATCCCCGGTTTGACGTGGTCTACCACCTGTACTCTCTGAAATACAATCGCCGGTTGCGCGTGAAAACCCGTGTCGATGACGGTGACACCGTCGATTCGGTGACCGACCTGTGGCGGGGCGCCAACTGGCTGGAACGGGAAGTGTACGATATGTTCGGTATCCGCTTTCGTCACCATCCCGATCTGCGTCGTATATTGATGTACGACGAGTTTGAAGGTCACCCGTTGCGTAAAGACTACCCGCTGCGACAGGAACAACCCCGTGTACCCTATCGTATCGCACCGAGGGACCCATGGCGCGATCCAGATATCTGGAACAGATGACCCGTGAACGGGACGACGTGATCGTCTGGGAAGAGGATGGAAAAACCCATCTGTTTCTGAATATGGGACCCTCACATCCGGCGATGCACGGTATCATCAAGATCATTCTGGAACTCGACGGTGAGTACGTCGTCGATGCCGATATCGAAATCGGATACCTGCACCGCGCGTTTGAAAAAACCTGTGAGTATAAAACGTGGAACCAGGTGATCCCCTATACGGACCGGTTGAACTACGTATCTCCGCTGATCAATAACGTCGCCTACGTGATGACCGTGGAAAAATTGCTCGGTATCGAAGTCCCCCGGCGCGCGCAGTACATCCGTGTGCTCATGTCCGAGATCTCGCGGTTGACCGACCATCTGACCTGTATCGGCGCGGCATTGATGGAACTCGGTGCCATGACCGCCTTCCTTTACATGATCAAAGCACGGGAGTGGTTGTGGGAACTGATCGAAATGGTCTGCGGCGCGCGCCTGACAACGAGTTATACCCGTGTGGGAGGATTGAAAGCCGATCTTCCAGATGGATTCGCTCCCGCCTGTCGCGAGCGGTTGCGCGGTGTGCGTCAGGTGTTGAAGGAAATTCACGGAATGATCACGGGCAACCGGATCTTTCTGGATCGGATGCGAGACGTCGGCGTGATCGACGCGGATACGGCGATCAGTTACGGGTTTACCGGACCGTGTCTGCGCGCCTGTGGTGTACCCTTTGATCTGCGTAAGGATCAGCCCTATCTCGTTTACGATGAACTCGATTTCGATGTGCCCATCGGTGAGGTCGGGGATAATCTGGATCGCTATCTGGTGCGGATGGAAGAGATGGAACAGAGCATTCGTATCATTGCACAGTGTCTGGAGCGAATTCCCGAGGAAGAACCGGTGGTCATGGCGCAGGAGTTTCGTGCATGGGAACTGGACGACATCGGTCGTACGGGCCGGCTGTCCTTCGATCCGGATCGTGTGCGCGTGCGGCTGGCGAATACCCTGGAGGGTGCGGAAGCCATGCATTGGGACCACATCAACGTTCCGGATCGCACCGTGGTCCTGCCTCCGCGGGAGGAGACGTACACGACCATCGAATCCCTGATGAACCATTTCAAACTGATCATGAATGGTCACGGTATTCGTCCGCCGGCGGGTGAGGTGTACCATGCAGAGGAGGGGGCGAATGGGGAACTCGGGTTTTATATCGTCAGTACCGGCGAGGATCACCCGTACCGCATTCGCGTGCGGGGGCCCTGTTTTGCATTGACATCCGGTCTGGTCGAAATGATTCGCGGCCATACCGTGGCGGATATCGTACCGATTTTCGGATCGATCAATATGATCGGTGGGGAACTGGAACGGTAAAAAAGAATAGAGGGGTCGGGACGGTACGACAGGAGGGGCACACGTCGTACCGTCCGCATCGGCCCGGGTAGTGTGGCGGACGGGAGATATGCAAATTTCATGCCAACCATACCCGGTGGGCACGAAATCGGTAATCTGAGGCCCATAGATTGAAGAATATATCCTTTCATTTAGAAATTACTACTTATATCGTAATTTTAAGCATACTTCAGGGTTTGACGGAGTTTCTGCCCGTTTCCAGTAGTGGCCATTTATTGTCCCTTCGCTGTTTAATTGTACAGAATATGCACACATCGGAATGGGTGCTCCTCACGCTCAGCCTGCATATGGGAACTTTGCTCGCTGCGGTCGTCTATTTCCGGAACGATTTCCGCACGGCTGCCCGATGGATGCTCCAAGGGTGGCGATCCCGCTACCGGTGGCGAGCATGGTGGACCGCACCCATGACCGTTCAGTGGGGATCGGTCATGCTCGCCACCCTGATCACCGGCGGGATCGGCTGGTGGCTGGCTGACACGGTGGAACATGCGTTTGCGGATCTGCGCTGGGTCCGGTACGGGTTCGTGGTCACCGCTGCAACCCTGGTCCCGTTGCGCTGGTGGCGTCCGCGCGGGAGTGTGCAGTTTTCGCACTGGCATATGGGCGTGCAGATTGCGCTCCTGGTCGGGTTGTTTCAGGTCTGGGCGCTCTTTCCGGGGGTCAGCCGATCGGGCGTCACGATCGTCGCCGGCCTGCTCGGGGGACTTTCCCCGGAGATGGCGTTTCGCTTTTCGTTTTATACGGGCATCCCACTCATTTTTGCCGCATGGGTGATGGACATCCTGCGGGTCATGACACGCGGGATTCCGCTCCTCCTTCCGGTACACATGCATCTCCTCAGTATGGGCATTGCAGCGCTCGTCGGGTACGGTGCACTCCACTGGTTACGCGTCTGGACCGTGCGGTATCGGCTGCATTATTTTGGGGTTTATTGTCTGACTCTCGCGCTGCTGCTCTTTGTCCTTGCATGATGTTTATACTCCGGTACGGACGGTTCCGTGAAACCTTTTCCGGGGTCGGGAGTTATCATAATGACGTATATACACACACCGCGCAGGTAACGCCGATGCAGGATCTGGTCGAACGTGCGCAGCGGGGCGATGCGGATGCACTGGAGGTACTCATGCGGCAGGTTCACATGTGGGCATACACGTATGCATATCGGTTCTGGCGAGATGTGGAATACGCCCGGGATGCCGCACAGGAGGTGTGTATACGCGTCTGGCGGGCGTTGCCGCGCTATCGAGACCGGGGACACTTTCGGGCCTGGGTGTTTCGCATCGCATACAACTATGTGCGGCATCAGTGGCGGTACGAACGGTTTCGCCGCTGGTTTCCCCTGTTGCATGTCCGCGCGGCGACACGCGCGGACCCCGAAACGCGCTGGATGCAGCGGCAGGACCTGCAGTGGTTGATTCGCGGGCTGGACCGATTGACCCTGCGCGAGCGAACCGCCCTGATCCTGTGTGTGTTTCATGACATGCGGTATGAAGAGATCGCCCGGGTCATGCGGTGTTCGTTACAACAGGTCAAGAACTACATCTTTCGTGGTCGCCAGAAGTTACGGCGCTGGTGGCAGGAGGAGACGCATCATGCGTCAACGGTGTCGCAGGTATCAGATGCGGTGGATGGAAGCCCACGATCGGAAGCAACCGGTTCCACCTGAACTGGAGCAGCACGTGCTGCACTGCGCGACGTGCCGATCGTGGGTCACGTATTTACGGACGGAACGGGTAGCCGTCCAGGTGATATCCTCGCTGCCGATCCCGGAAGGACGCGTACTCCGCCCGCGTCGGGTTCTGACGCGATCCCATCGCCGCCTCCTGCTGCAGTGGGCCGGTGTTTTGGCCGTTATAACCGTACTCGTGGGTATCGCCTGGATGCTGGGCCGGTTTTCGGGAAGTGGCCGGCCGGGTTCCGGACAGGTGGAGCGGGCGGCGACCGTATCCACACCGGCGGTATTCGATGTGGATGCGATTTTTACACCTCCGGAAAAAGCGTGGTCCTATCTGAGGGTCTCGGGTGTGTGGTGGACGCAGGAAGACCTGCGCATGTTGAGCGTGCTGGATACGGAGGAACCGAACCCCGGGAACCCTTAACCGCAATCGCCGGGTGGCCAGCGCGGGCGCCGGGGATTCGCCGAAAACGGGCCGTCCCCGGGGCTCCGGGATCGCCACCCGATACCGGGACAGGAGGTCGATCATGCGACGTGCGACCGTATGGATGCTCACGGCTTTGAGCTGTACGGCTGTGGCCGTGATCTGGGCATTTCCGCTGGGTCCCATGGGCCATGGCAACCCGTTGGCGCGCTGGTGGGTGCATCCACGGATTCAGGAACGATTGCAGTTGACGCCGGATCAGATCGATCAACTCGATGCCATCCATGCACAGTACGCCCAGAAGATCATCGATTTACGTGCGGAAGTAGAAAAAGCGCGGCTTGTCCTGGAGCGTGCCATGACGCAGACAGCCTGGAATGAGAGCGAGATTCTCGACGCGGCGCGGCGGTTAATGGAACGCCGCAATCAGATGGAATTGACGACGTTACAGATGGTCCTGGAGATGCGACGGGTATTGACACCGGAACAGTGGCAAAAACTGATCGAACTCCGACACAGAATGCAACAGATGCGCCGGCATTTTCGTCAGCGCCGGTTCCGCAAACAGGCACCGGGCGGTCCTGAGGGGCCCCGGTCCTCTCCGCAGGCCCCCGAACCGCCCACTGCCCGGAGATAAGCGCATCGTCTGCATTCCGAGGGGATCGACCCGATCCGGCGATCCCCTCGCCCCGCATGATGCCTTCACGCTTCCGATGTCGGGATACGTACACCGTCCAGACTGACCACGGGTTCATCGCCGACGACCGCGGCATCGTGTACCGTACCGCGTGGAACGTGGATGAGATCGCCGGGTCCCAGGATATATGTCTGTCCCTGCATCGTGAGTTTGAATCGACCGGAGACCACGGCATCGATCTTGTCCACCGGGTGGGTATGCGGTGGAAAGACCGTTCCTGGCGGATAGACATACCGTTCCACACGGTAGCCGCGGGTTTCGATCTTTTGGCGAAGCGCGGCCTCGCTGAACGGGCCGTCCCGTTCCGGATCCCAGTGTTCCACCGCCATTGCGTTTTCCCTTCCCGTCGGAATCGGTCACGTGGTCATGATCTCTTCTTCCTTGGCCCTGGCGAGTTCTTCAATCTTACGCACGTATTCGTCCGTAAGTTTCTGGATCTCCTGACGTGCCCGATAGGCGTCGTCCTCGGAACACATCTTTTCCCGTTCCATCTGTTTGACGGTTTCATTCCCGTCACGGCGGATCATCCGGATCGCCGTTTTCCCCTCCTCGGCGATCTTCCAGACCTGTTTGGTAAACTCCCGGCGACGCTCTTCGGTGAGCGGCGGGATCGGAATTTTCAGTGACTTCCCGTCGTTGACCGGCGACAGACCCAGGTCGGAGGTCAGGATGGCCTTTTCGATGACAGATAGCATGCGGGGTTCCCAGGGTTGGATGATCACGAGACTGGGTTCCGGAATCCGGATCGTGGCGACCTGAGAGACCGGCATCGATGTGCCGTAATAGTCGACGTGGATGTGATCGAACAGATGGACGGATGCCCGGCCGGTACGGATGGTCTTGAGTTCGTCCTGAATTTTGCGCAGCGTTTTTTCCATGCGGGTGCGCAGGTCCTGGAACAGATCACGGAATAGATCTTCCATGGTTGGCCTCCGTCAGACTATTTGCGGCGTCTGCGGCGCCACCAGAAGATGGGCGCCAGCAGGCTCATCAGGCCCATCATGGGCCGCCCGGTCAATCGGCCGAGGACGGATACCGTATGGGCGACCTCTTCCATAGCTTTCCGCAGATTTTCCGTCACGACGCCTGTGTCGTCCAGTTGCCGATCCAGTTTGTATGTGATCGATTTCAGATTCCGCATGACGTCGCCGCTGTCGTGCAGGAAATCGTGGACTTCGTTGAGTGTTTGCCGGACCGAACGCAGTGTCTGAACGAAGTGATAGACCAGGTATCCGATCAGGGCCACGATCACGACCAGCAGGACAAGCGCGATCGCCGGCCAGGAAATATAAATTCCCGAAGTCATGGATTGGCGTCCTCCGTATGGCGATCATGCGTTGATGATGGATGTGGGCTCCGCCATGAAGCGACCGATTCCTCCAGGTGCCACCGCACGCGGGCAGCCCGTCCCGTGGGCCGGTATGACGTCCTGCACCCCGGTCGCACACACGTCGGTTTCACGTTTAATGTAACCGATCCGTTGTGCTTGTCAATTTGCAAAAACAGGGGACGCGCATTAACATTGAAACGCATATTTGCCCGAAAGGGACAGACGTCGGATGCTCCCGGACGTTTGTACGGTGTCATTTCCCGATGAGGAGTGTGACCCATGGCCGTACCCAAGAAACGTACGTCGCATGCACGTCGGAACAAGCGCCGCAGTCATCACCGGTTGCGACCGATCGCACTGAGTATCTGCCCGAAGTGCAAGTCGTATAAACTGCCGCATCGCATCTGTCCGGAGTGTGGGACCTATAAGGGCATCCAGTACCTCCCGGTACGTACGTTCTGACGGAATATTTTCTGAATCCGTAGCTTCCGATCCGCATGTCCGGAAATTGAGGGAAAGGTGTGGCCACGCCTGTCGTTGCATTGGACGCAATGGGGGGTGATTTTGCACCCCAGATCGAAGTGCGTGCTGCGGTCGAAGCCGCGCGTTCCTGGCCGGTACGTATTCTCCTGGTGGGCCAGCGGGACCGCCTGGAGCCCCTTCTGCGGGAGTACGGCGGGGAGCGTCTGGCAATCGAGATCGTCCATGCGGATGAGGTCATCGGCATGGACGAGATGCCACTCATGGCCATCCGCCGGAAACGGCGTTCATCGATCGTGATCGCGTCGCACCTGTTAAAAGAAGGCGTCTGTCACGCGGTGGTCAGTGCGGGCAATACCGGTGCCATTATGGCCGCCATGAAGTTCATCGTGGGGACGCTCCCCGGTGTGGAACGCCCTGCGCTGGCCGTCGTGCTGCCAAATCGGCGCGGCTATTGCGTGCTCATCGACGCGGGTGCCAACGTCAATTGCCGGCCGTTTCATTTGAAACAGTTCGCCATCATGGGTGCAACGTACGCCCAGATGATCCTGAAGATCCCCAACCCGCGCGTCGGCGTATTGAGTATCGGTGAGGAGGACATCAAGGGTAATGCCACCGTGCGTCGCCTGCACGAGATGATGCGGACCGCACCGGTGCGGTTTATCGGTAATGTTGAGGGGAAAGACATTTTCACCGGATATGCGGATGTCATCGTATGTGACGGATTTATCGGCAATGTGGTCCTGAAGGCTTCCGAGAGTCTGGCGGATATGATCGGATACCTCCTCAAACAGGAAATCCGCAGACGCCCCCTGGCGCAGATCGGGTACCTGCTGATGAAACCGGCCATGCGGGCGTTTCGTCGGCGGGTCGACTATTCGGAATACGGCGGTGCACCCCTTCTGGGAATTCGTGGACTGGCGATCATCTGCCACGGCCGGTCCACGCCGAAAGCCATTCGTAACGCCATCCGCGTCGCCCATGATTTCGTGGTGGCGGAGCTCGATCAGCTCATTCAGGCGCGGATCGCCGAGGACATTCAGGCGGCGCAGGCGCAGGAGAAGCAAACCCATGGCTGAACTGCGTGCAACGATCGTCGGTATCGGTGCGTATGTTCCCCCGAAAGTGTTGACCAATTTTGATCTGGAACGGATGGTGGACACGTCGGATGAATGGATTCGCACACGTACCGGAATTCGCGAACGCCGGATCGCGCCGGATGATGTGGTCACGTCCACCATGTCGGTAGAGGCGTCCAGGCAGGCACTGGCCATGGCCGGGATCCGGCCGGAACAAATCGATCTCATCCTCTGTTGCACGGTGACGCCGGATCAACCGTTTCCGGCAACAGCCGCGATCATCCAGCGCGATCTGGGTGCACGAAATGCGGCCGGGTTGGATATGGGCGCCGCGTGCGCCGGGTTTCTCTACGGGTTGACCGTAGCCGACCAGTTTATCCGCACTGGCGCTGCACGATACGTCCTGCTCATCGGGGTGGAACTGCTCTCCCGCTTTGTGAACTGGCAGGATCGGTCCACCTGCGTCCTGTTCGGAGACGGTGCGGGTGCGGCCGTGCTGACCGGAACGCGGGATCGGGGAGTCCTTGCCAGTCGTCTGTACCTGGACGGTGAACTCGCCGATCTCATCTGTCTGCCCGCCGGAGGTACGCGGATTCCGATCAACGCGCAGGTCATGCAGGAGGGTCTGCATTACATTCACATGCGCGGAAACGAGGTCTTCCGCATCGCCGTCCGGTACATGGGCCGGGCGTTGCAGGATGTCATTGCGGAAGCCGGGGTGTCGGCGGAGGATATCGACTGGATGGTGCCGCACCAGGCGAATTATCGCATCACCACCGCACTTGCGGACTATTTACAGTTTCCCATGGACCGCGTGTACAGCAACATTGAACGGTATGGGAACACATCCGCCGCATCGATCCCCATTGCCCTCTGGGAAATGGTCGATCGCGGATTGCTCCGGCAGGGACAACTTGTGGCCATGACGGCGCTCGGCGCAGGGATTGCTTACGCGGCCACGCTCCTCCGCTGGTAGCCCGTTCCGGGGAGTTTCCGTCCCCCGTCTTCCATCTCCTGTTCCCGAAACCGCACACCCGAGGCCCAACCCCTGATCCCGATGTCAGGGATGTCGCGCCTTGACGCGTTGCGTTCGATCGGATAAAAATCTTGTGCGAGTCGGCCGGAGTTCTGCGAAACACCCGCTGATGAGGAGGTGGAGGCATCATGCACGGAGCGCGAAGTTTCTGGAAACTCGTGTGCGTATGGCTGCTCCTGGCAGGTTTCGCATGGGCGACCGGCATCGAGGGCGGTGCCGAGCGTTATCGCTTCGAGCCCGGCGATCGGGTCATCTACCAGGCTGAACTCGACCGTTGCCCGGTGGGTGAATTCCTGCCGGAATGGAAGATCGCCCGCGGCAGCTATGAGTGTGCCCGTTTCAACGACCGGATCTGGATCCGACCGCTGGCGCATGGCACCACGCTTTATCTCGTCTTACCCGAGCCGCTGCCGAAAGACTTCTCGCTGGAATTCACGGTGTACAGCTTCGAAGCCGGCAGACCCATGCTCCGATTCGCGCTGCATCCGGAGGATGTGCTCCCGAGGCTTGAGCGCGGCGATGCCGGTGCTGCGGATGACAGGCAACTCATTGCCGGCAGCATCCTTGTCGGAGCAGATTCCCTGTTTGGTGCCAAGAACAACACTGCAGGCAATCTGGAAGGCCGTTGGGACTTCAGGACCCGGATTGCCCATGCGCACGATCACCGGATCGCCATTCAGGTGCGCCGGAATCAGGTGCGATTCTTCGTGGACGGCAAGCGCGTCGGTCACAAGCCGTTCATGCCCGGCAAGCAGCCGCGGGTCCTGTCCTTCTACTTCCGGCGGGTGGTGGAAGCTCCGCAACCCTTCTCCGAGGCGCCGGTGCTCGTACGGGGTATCCGCATCGCCACTTACAGTGAAGAGGAAGCCGTGCCCCAGGCCGAGCGCGACTTAATCCGCGATTTGGGTGCCGAGGAGACTCCGGAGGGCCTCAGGATCACGCTGTCCGAAGCCGTGCTGTTCGATTTCGGGAAATGGCAGCTCAAACCGGACGCCAGAGCCACCCTGAAGAAACTGGCCAGGCTGGCCAACCTGCGTCGGGGGATCGTGCGTGTTGAGGGACATACCGACGATGTGGGTCCCGAACAGTTCAACCGCGTGCTCTCCGAACTGCGTGCGCACGTCGTAGCGCTGGAACTCGCTCGCCTCGGTGTGGACCCGAAACGGCTCCGGCCGCGTGGTTTCGGTGAGGCGCGTCCCATCGTGCCTAACGATTCGGACGAACACCGCGCTCGCAACCGCCGGGTGGAGGTGATTCTGACCAGGCCCGGAGCCGATGAATAGAGAACCCCGCCTGTACAGGTTCTCTCGATGCCGGTTGCACCGTTTTCATCCATCTGAATGCCAGAATCGTGACCGGCATCAGGTCCGGAACTGCTGACCTATCATCTTCTCTTTTTGGATTTGTCTCTCTTTCGCCTTCGCAAGTGATGCATTCCATTCGACCTGGCCTGGAGACCACGCGTCAGGTCTGTGGGTGCGCGTCGATACGCATGGATTGTCGCAGGGTTACCCCAGGTATGTCTGAAAGGAAAATAACGCAAGGGACAGAAGGTGCCGTAAGCAACCTTCCCTTTCAATACTTTTCGCTGATGGGG
>CAZIRO010000055.1:0-15277 GCA_964541595.1 uncultured Acidobacteriota bacterium | reverse complement strand
CAGCCAGTGTCTGACCGGGTGCGACGGTGACCACCTGCCGAAAGTCATACCGGGGCGGTGGACCGTAAAAGTGAAAAGCCACCGCTGTGACTTCGGTGGCAGCAACCGATCCGACAAGCCCCCACAGGAACAGTATTCCGAAGTGCCAGATGACGGGGACGGGATGGCGGTGTACGTGCGGCAACCGGAACCCGCGCCGGCGCGTCGGGTTACCGGTACCGTCGTGCCGCTTCGCTCGATGCCGGCATCGCACGATCATATGCCCAGGCTTTGATCGCTTTGATCTGATCTTCCATCGTTTTGGAGAGAGGCACGATCTGGCCGACCGCCGTGATCAGATGGTCCATGGACAGGGGTGTTCCCGCATGCAACGCCTCAATACGTGCAGTGACCACCGCCTGTTCAATCTCGGCGCCAGTCCAGCCACGCGTCATGGCCGCCAGCGCAACGAGATCAAACTGGTTGGGATCCGCACCCTGTTTCCGCAGATGGATACGGAAGATCTCTTTCCGTTCTTCATCGGTGGGCAGGTCGACATAAAAGATCTGATCGAACCGTCCCTTCCGGAGCATCTCCGCCGGCAACAGGTGGATCCGATTGGCCGTGGCTGCAATGAATACGTCTCCAGAACGTTCCTGCATCCAGGTGAGGAACGTGGCAAAAATGTGGCTGCGCCCCTCGGCACCGGTCTCATGGTACCGTCCGACGCCCATTTCGATTTCATCGATCCACAGGATCGCCGGCGAAAGTGCTTCGACCTGTTGCAACGCCTGATGAAACACCCATTCCGGCGCACCGTGCGCACCGGAAAGTACGAGGTTCATATCCAGGCGGAACAGTGGCAGGTTCCACAGACTGGAGATGCATTTGATCGCCAGGCTCTTGCCACACCCGCTGATCCCCATGATGAGGATACCTCGCGGTTTGGGCAGGTGCTGCTCCCGGGCCGCAACGGAAAAGAGCGGTTTGCGTTTCTGCAGCCATACTTTCAAATTGTCCATCCCACCGAGGTCGTCCAGAGACCACCGTGCGGGGACGAACTCAAGCACACTCTGTTTACGGATGATCTGCTCTTTTTCCAGAAAAATCGCATCCAGCAGCGCCTGTTCCGTTTCCGGTGGCCGGTGCGACAACCGCTGAATGAAGTGAAACACCTCGTCAAAGGTCAACCCCCGCAGGGCATCAGCCATGCGTGGAATGAACGGGATCCACCGTTTCCACTCCGCACGCCGGGCCATCCAGTGTTGCAGGTACTGTGCGATCTCCTGCGGGGTGGGAATATCCACCGGAATATAGTAGATCTGCCGTTCCAGCATCTCCGGGACGCGACCCCGCGGTGTGGTGATCACCACCATTTTGGCTGCGGTACGCAGATCGTAATATACATCCCGCAACTTCCGGATCAGTTGCGGGGTATCGTCCACCCAGATGGCGAAATCTTTCATCAGGAACACGGCCGGGTCGGGATACTGCAGTACAAAATCCAGGGCAACCAGCGGATCCCGAGTATCGGCGGATTGCCCTGACCATCCGTCCAGGCAGGTCCACACGAACATCGAGGGATTTCGTCGGACTATCTTCTCCGCAAACAAACGGAGTTGTTGTTCAACGCGCCGTTCGTCCCAGGTCTGGATCCACACGATCGGATAACGACTCTGCCAGGCACGGAGAAATTCCTCGAGCAACCGCATGGTATTGAACTGCCCCACCGGTTCGGGTGTCCTTTAAGATACCACGCTCCGCTGCAGGGGAGCAAGCAGCCATGCGGCGATGATCTGGGAGAGGACGACGAGGCCAACCACACCCTGCCAGGCGATGTCGTACACCCCGCCGAGCACCAATCCGCCGACGAACCAGGCGAGTCCGTATACCGTATGAAACAGCCCGAACGCCGTACCGAGTTGATGCGCACGCGCGGCTTCGGCAACGGCAGCCTTCATGATGCTCTCCTGGATACCCAGTACGACGCCCCAGACGGCTACCCCGATGAACACGATTCCCCGGGGCAACGGCATCAGACACAATACCGTTGCGATGACCGTACACACCGGTGCGACCCAGAGCACGCGCATGCCCATGCGGTCGTAAAGACGCCCGATTCCCAGAGCGGTACCCGCATCCACAATCATGGCGACCGCGTATGCCATGGCCACCGTGGTATTGCTCCACGACAGCGTCCGGTACAGATGATACCCGATCAACGGAAAGTGCAGAAACCCGAATACGTGCACTCCCGTGAACAGGATGAGCATGCGAAACGAAGCCGGAAGGTTGCGCAGTACGGACACATCCGCATGCGGTTCCGAAATGTCAGTGGCTGCCGCCGGTTGCCAGTGATGCGCAGTGGCCAGGGCAACGAGCGCAAGCAACGCCGGCACAGCAAGTATCGCGAAACCCTGCCGGTATCCTCCCTGATACAGCCCCCACGCCACAACAAACGGTCCGAGGGTGGCCCCGATCTGGTCAATGGCCTCATGCAGTCCGAACGTGTATCCACGTCCGATCGCGCGTCCAGCCAGTGCGAGGACCGTATCACGCGCGGGCGTACGCAGTCCCTTGCCAATGCGTTCCGTAAAGATCAGCGCGACCGCCGGCGGGAGTGTGGTCACCAGAGCGAGTGCCGGAACGGCAAGCAGGTTCATCGTGTACCCGAGCCACATCATTGGCCAGTATCGACGCGTGCGGTCCGCAATCATGCCCCCTACCAGGCGCATGAGATATCCGAGGAGTTCTCCCAACCCGGACGCGATACCCACGACCAGACCGCTGGCACCGAGGAACGCAAGAAACGGCCCGTAGACACTGCGCGCACCCTCATACGTGACATCCGCAAGCAAACTGACGAGTCCCATGACCAGTACGAACCGATACACGCTTCGGTTCACAGCCGTCTCCTGTGCCATGGATTCGACGGCGCGGATGTGCGCTGCCGGCTATACGGAGGTTGTCAGTCCCCACATCCGACACCGTTCCCGGGCGCGCTGCACCACAGCAGGGGGCAGTGTCAGCGGTTTCGGATAGAACGGTTTCCACGTCGCGTCCACGCAGATCGGCGAGCTGTACACCGGCTGCATGCCCTGCCACGATGCATGCCGACACACCCAGTCGCGTGCGGGATCAAACCGCGTGAACACCCCCCACAAACACAGGATCGGATCGTCCAGCGGCACGTCCGTATCTACCGCCCAGACCATCAGAAACTGTTCCACGTGCGGATGGGCGAGCACCGACGCGAGTACACTGCGCGGATGGGCCGAATGCGGCATCTGGATGAGTAAATGTCCCCCTGGCCAGATTGCGGTCCGGACGATCGCCGGATGGAGTTCCGACGGTGCGGGCGCGTGTTCCGGCCAGGGATGCGTGCGCACTACGGGTCCCGTGGCATCCAGAATCACCTTACTGCCCACGTGGATACGCGGTGTCGTGAAATCCAGCGTGTCCGCAGGCGCGTGCGTGATGAGATGCAGGTTTGTCTCCGGCCGCCAGCGATGCCAGATCGTCCGGAGCACCGCTTCCCAGTCGGTCGGATCCACGTTCGGAGGCACGAGGATGAGACACTTCGTCAACGCGAGTTGTCCCTGACCGAGCAGCCCCAGTGCGACTTTCATGACTTCCGTGGGGTGACGTTCTTCCACGGCGACGATCAACAGATGGTGGAACCCGGCTTCCGGAGACGCCCAGATACGCCGTACGGACGGGTATATCAACTGGATGAGCGGTCCCACCAGTTCGCCAGCGGCCACCCCCATGTGCCAGTCTTCCTGCGGCGGTTTCCCCACCACCGTCGACGGATACACCGGCCGGCGCCGTCGGGTCACCGTCCGGACGTGGAATACCGGAAAGGGATGCGCCGACGAGTAATGGCCGAAATGGTCACCGAACGGTCCCTCCAATCGACGCTCGCCCGGGGGGACTTCCCCTTCCAGGACGAATTCGGCCGACGCGGGCACGTCCAGGGGGATCGACCGCGCACGCACCACCGGTACGGGTCGACCGCGAATCCAGCCGGCCCACATGAGTTCATCCATTTCCTCCGGCAGGGGCAGCACCGCACACAACATCGTAACGGGATCGCCCCCGAGAACAACGGCCACCGGCAGGGACTGTCCGCGCTGCTCCGCTACAGCGTAGTGCGCTCGCCCGCCCTTCATGCTCTGCCAGTGCATACCGGTGGTTCGCGCGTCGTATACGTGCAGACGATAAATCCCCACGTTGCGGGTCCCGCGTATGGGATGGTGCGTGATCACGAGTCCCAGGGTAATGAACCGGCCCCCGTCTTCGGGCCAGCAACGCATGACCGGGAGGGACAGCAGGTTAGGGGATTCAATGACTTCCTGGACCGGCGCGCGGACAACACGACGCGGCAGAGACCGCCAGCCACGCCAGACAAGATGCGCGATCGTGCCGACTGCCTTCCACCCCGAAGGGCGTCGCAGACGATCGAGGACCGTGAGGATCTCTTCCGCGATGACCCGTGGCGGACGCCCGAGTGCCCAGAGAATTCGGTCCGGATGGCCGAATAGATTGATGACCAGCGGATACGGAGACCCGCGCACGCGTTCGAATAGCAGTGCCGGCCCGGTTCGACGCACGACCTCCTGGACGATCGCCGTGATCTCGAGATCCGGATCGACCGGATCGGGAATGCGCACGAGATGGTCGCGTGCCTCCAGAAAGGCCAGATATGCACGCAGATCGGGAAACGGCCATCCGGGAATGTTCGACCGTGCACGTGACGTCACGCCCTGTTCTCCCAAATTGTACACCATGTACCGGTCCGTGGCCCGCATGGAAGACTTCCCATTCTATGTGGACGGTCTTTCCTTGACAAGATTGAAAATTGCCATGTGCTTCCGTATATTCTCGGGACGTTCACCCACAACCCAAACCCGACGCTCGGATACCACCGGATCATGTTGTCGCTCACACCGTACTTTCGACGTCAGGGTCGACGGTTCGTCGCCGGATTTCTGACGCTGATCGCCGGGTTGCTGCTGTACATGCAGATCCCCATTTATCTGCGCAGGGGTGTCGATGCCGTTGTCGCACACGCACCGCTGCGGGACGTGATGCACATCGGACTCATCGTGCTCGGGCTGATGATCGCGCAGGGGTGTGCACGGTTTCTCTCCCGGGTACTCGTCGTGTCCGCATCGCGCTACATGGAGGAACGCATTCGTGCGGACCTGTGGGCGGGTCTGCTCATGCAACCCCCGCCGTTTTTCGATCGCAAATACACCGGGGATCTGATGGCCCTGTTGACCAATGACCTGAACGCCGTACGGATGGCCGTCGGACCGGCACTCATGTATGCGCTGCACGCCCTGGTCTCGATGGTCTGGGCGCTGTCCTGGATGTGGTGGACGCATCGGGGCCTGACACTCGCCATTCTCTTTCCGGCGGCGATCAGCGGCATGGCCATGTACTGGGGCGCGCGGGCGATTCGCACGCGGTTTGAGGCCGTACAGACCGTCTTCGGGCGGCTATCCGTCGTCGCGCAGGAAGTGCTCACCGGTATTCGTGAGGTCAAGGCCTATGGAATGGAAGACCTGCAGGCCGACCGTTTTGCGGCGACATCCCGGGACTACGTCGACGCGCAGATCCGCCTGGCGCGTGTGCGCCATCTGCTTCGTCCGGCGATCATGGTCTGCATGGGGATGGCGTTTCTCGTCCTGCTCGGGTACGGGGGCTGGCTCGTGTCCGTCGGACAGATCACAATGGGGACGTTTGTGGCGTTTCAGGCGTACCTGACGATGCTTGCCTGGCCGATTCTCTCCGTCGGCTGGGTGTTGAACCTCTGGCAGCGGGGCCAGGCGTCCTGGCAGCGCATCCGCACGATGGTCCGGGATTTCCACAAACCCATCGAAACAGCTTTAAAAGATGTGAGATATTCCTTTAACCCGGTCGGCACACCGACCATCCGGGGCGAACTGCGGGTCGAGGCCGTGACGTTCGCGTATCGGCCGGGCGCACCGGTACTGCGCGATCTCACACTGCACGTCGCACCCGGTGAGTGGGTGGCGATCACCGGACCGTCCGCCAGCGGGAAGTCCACGCTGCTGAAACTGCTCGTCGGGCTGTATTCGCCCGCGCGCGGTACGATCCGCTGGGACGGGGTGGACCTTCCGGACTGGCCGCTCGGGGACCTGCGTCGTTCGGTGGTGCTCGTGACCCAGGAACCGGTACTCTTTTCAACGTCCATCCGCAACAACCTGCTCCTCGGACTGTCGCATACGGCCGTGTCCGAGGACGACCTCTGGACGGTCCTGGATCTCGTGCAGCTGGCGGACGAGGTGCAGTGCATGCCGGAGGGACTGGATACGCGGATCGGGGAACGCGGCGTGACGCTCTCCGGCGGGCAGCGACAGCGACTCGCCCTCGCACGGGCGTTGCTGCGCAATCCCACCGTGCTGTTGCTCGACGATCCATTCTCTCAGGTGGACCTGCAGACCCAGCAGCGAATCTGGCAGCGGCTCGTCACATGCGGCCGTACCCGCTGGACCGTACTGCTCGTGACCCAGCGCGCACAGCCCGTGGCCGACTGCGACCGCATCGCCATTCTGGACGCGGGACGGTTCGTCGCGACCGGTCGCCTGGACACACTGCTGGATACGCACGACTGGTTCCGGACCTGGTGGTCGATTCAGCAGTGGACCCCGACCGGTCCGTCCGCCGTCGAGGTGGAGACATGACGACTGCGGAACGATCCCCATGGCGACAACTCGTGCAAACGTTTGCACCCGTGCTGCGGGCCTACCGGTATCGGATGCTCGGGGGGCTTGGTCTGCTCGGGATCATCGCATTGCTGGAAACGTCGCTGCCCATCTGGTTGAAGGTGTTCATCGACCGATACGTGACCCCCGGTCGGTGGTCGGAGGGCATCTGGTTGCTCGGGGTCTACGGGGTGACCTACGTGAGTATCGGATGCCTGCAGTACGTCCAGAGTATGTGGATGGATACCACGGCCTTCCGCGTGATGCACACCCTCCGCGCCCACACGTTTCGGCATATGATGTTCCTGCCGCTGCATTTCTTCCACCGCCAGCCGGCCGGGAAACTCATGACCCGCGTGACCAACGACGTCGATGCCCTGCAGGAGATCCTCGGCCAGGGGTTGCTCAGTATCGTGGGGGATACGATCGTGAGCGGCGCGATCTTCGTCCTGCTCTGGTGGATCAGTCCGCCCCTTGCCGGGGTGCTCACCCTGACGGCCACGCTCGTCGTCGTCGCCAGTTTCCTCTTTCATACACACGCCCGGCGCGCCCAGGAACAGATCCGCACCGCACTGGCACGCCTGAATGCGTATCTGCAGGAACACATCGGGGGGATTCAGGTCCTGCAGATCTTCTGCGCGGAAGCCGATGCGCTCCGCCGGATGACCACGCTGAACCATGCATACGCACGTGCAAATGTGGACGCTGTTGTGCACTATGCGTGGTATTACCCGACCATTCGGGGGATCGAAATCCTTTCGTCCGTTATCGTCCTCGTCGTCGGCGGCTGGTTGTACTATCAGGATCAGTTGACCATCGGGACACTCGTCGCGTTTTTCCAGTACGTGCAGCGGTTTTATGAACCGCTGGCCGACCTGAGTGATAAGTACAATATCCTCCTGCAGGCCACCGTCGCCGGTGAACGTATTCAGGAGATCCTGAATGAGACGATGGACCCCACGTATACGGGCGAAACACTTCGATTGCCCGCAGCCCCGGATATTGAATTCAGCGGCGTGCGTTACCGGTACCCCGGACAGGACATATGGGTGCTGAAAGACATCCATATCCGTATCCGTCCGGGGGAACGCGTGCTCATCGCCGGGCCAACCGGTTCCGGAAAGACCACACTGGCATCACTCCTGCTCCGTTTCGATGATCCCACCCGCGGTGTCATCCGGATCAACGGGATACCGCTGCATCGATACGGAGGACCGTCCGTGCGAACCGCCGTGCGCATGATCTTCCAGGAACCGTTTCTGTTTTCCGATACGGTCGAACGCAATATCGTTCTGGATGGCGATACGGCGTGTCGACAGCGTTTGCGCGAATGGCTCGACCGGTTTCCGCAAAATCCGCTCCTGCAACGCATTCGCGCGCAACTCTCGAAACGACTCCACGAACGGGGACAAAATCTCTCCCAGAGTGAGCGACAGGTGATCGCCCTGTTGCGGGGAGTGTTGAGCGATCCCGCGATCATCATTCTGGATGAAGCGCTGTCGGCCACCGATCCGGCCACGGAACGCGATCTGCACGAGTTTATCGAAGCCATACTCGCGGGTCGTACAGTGATCCGAATTGCCCACCGTTTACACACCATACCCGATGCGGACCGCATGGTCATTCTCTGGGACGGTCGCGTGGTCGAGGACAGCACGCCGGAAGAGGTGCACACCCGTCTGGAACGGTCGTCCTACCGGCGGTCATGATGGCAACACCGAAAATAATAGTGATGTGAAATGAGATGCAGGAGTGTGGTCCGGACTCTGTACGCACACGAGTGGGCACGGTCAACCCGTGCATCCACGACAACACGTCGGAGCACGGCCACGCTGTGTTCAACATACTCTTCATGTTGCGTTTCGATTGCATCCTCCCGTACTCCGGGTTCTGCCGTATCGGCATCCACTCCCGGTCACGCATTTTCCACACAATAAAAGTAACTTATGAATAACCCGCCGCTTTTGCGCTCATCACTCCGGAAACATGTGCCTTAATCCAGTTGATTCAATATGTGGAATTTTCTCGTTCGATATCGTATCGTGCGCGGTGTGGTGAGAAGTTCTCTGGGGTGTGGACCGATACGGGGATGCCCGGCTCCGGCCGTGGTCTCACCGCCGATACCGCGGCGGACTTTCCCCGTCCCCCGTTGCAGCAACGGATAATCTTTCCCTCATCCATGCCAGCACCCAATTTATCTCAGATTTACGCCCGATTTATCTATTATTTTCATATACAGAGCACAATAAATTTGACATTTTCGGAACAAAGGCCTATATTTGAACAGAACTGGGACATAATGGGACAAAATGGGATATACGCTGTATGACCCAGACCACCGTGTTCTTTCGGGGATCGGGTTGGACCCAGGTGGACCGCGCGGGGCGGATCGTCGTTCCCAGTGCATTTCGCAAGCGGCTGGTGGAGCACTACGGAACCCGTGTGTTCATTACCGAAGGATGGACCGCGGTGCACCCCCACGTGGTGATCTATCCGATCGCCGTGTGGGAAAATATCGAGAAGGAAATCCACTTCCAGGCAGATCTGTCCTGGCTGGAGAAGATGGCACTCATGCATCGCCTGAATCTGCACGGCGTGGAAACAGAACTCGACGATAAAGGCCGCTTGCTCATTCCGCAGACACTGCGTCAAAACGCAGAACTCACGGGGAAAGTGATCCTCGTCGGATTCTTCAACGCGATCCAGGTGTGGAATCCCGCACATCTTGAACGGTTTCATCGCGAAGTCCAGTGGGACCCGTCGATCGTGCAAAAACTGCCTATTGGATAAACCCTGGCAACGGACATTGACCATAACGCGCGAGGAGGCAACCGGCATGGAAATCCATCATCAGCCCGTGATGGTGGATGAGGTGATCGCGCATCTGCAACCCGTACTCGGTCCGGACAGCACGGTGATCGACTGTACCGTCGGATCCGGTGGGCACGCGGCAGCCATCCTGAACGCCGGAGTTCGCCTGCTCATCGCCATCGATAAGGACCCGGACGCCATTGCCCGTAGCCGGGAACGTCTGAAGCCCTGGCAGGATCGGATTGTGTTCATTCAGGACGACTTCCGCAACATTTTAAAGATCGCCATGTCGCATGCGCCCTTCGGTGTCGATGCGATCATTGCCGATCTCGGCGTCAGCATGGACCAGCTCCGTCGGCCGGAACGGGGGTTCAGTTTCGAACGGGAAGGCCCGCTGGATATGCGAATGAACCCCTGGGACAGTCTGACGGCGGAGAAAATCGTCAACCGGTGGCCATATGAGCGACTGGTGCATATTCTGCGCACGTACGGTGAAGAACCCCACGCCGAAAAGATCGCAAAGGCGATCATCGAGGCCCGCAAACGCGCACCCATTCGGACGACGACCCAGCTCGCCGACATCGTACACCGGGTTGTCCCGCGCCGGGGTCGATTGCACCCCGCCACGCGCACCTTTCAGGCATTGCGGATTGCGGTCAATCGGGAACTTGAGAGACTCGACGCGTTTCTCGTCGACGCCTTTCACGTGTTGCGCGTGGGCGGTCGATTCGCGGTACTCGCCTATCACAGTCTGGAAGACCGCACGGTCAAACACGTATTTGCACGGCTTGCGGCACCGTGCCGATGTGGCGCAACCACGGGACTGTGCGTGTGTGAGGGGGTGGTGCTGGGGCAACGGCTGACCAAAAAACCCTTGCGGCCCTCCCGCGCGGAGGTGCTGCGAAACCCGTCGGCCCGCAGCGCTCGTCTGCGCGTTATTGAAAAACGCGCACCGCTGCGGTTCCGGGATCTCGTCCTGCGGACACCGCAGGCGCCCGATTCGGGAACACTGCCATGGAGGGGGTAACCATGCGCGTGCGACCATCGCTGCAAATCACGGGGACCCAGATCGCATGGATCGGTGGAGGTGTGCTCTGTCTGTTGCTCACCGGCCTGTATCACACGTGGTTGTCCCATCAAATCATCGCGAAGCGATACTCGCTGCAAGCCCTGTACCAGCAAAAAGTGGAATTGGAACGGATGATCCGACAACTCGAAGCGGAATATTCCACCCTGACCGCATTGACCCGCGTCGCACCGATCGCCCGCCAGTCTCTGGGATTGCAACTACCGGATACACAACAGATCTTCACACCCCGACACCGGCCATCGTCCACGACCACACCGGCCATCCGGGGCGCACCTTAACTGCAACTGCGGGAAGAACGGAGTGATGCGGATGGACGGGCATGTCCAGGGCACACCTCTTCTGCATCCATTGGAGGCAGCACCGCACCCGTACGTGCGGAGTCGGTTGCGGTGCTGCATCGGGCTTATGCTGGTATGGGCCGGCGTGATCGTGGGACAACTCGTGCGCGTGCAGTGGCTGGACGTCCGCCTGTGGAAAACGCGTGCAGAGCGTCAGTACCGGACCGTTCATACCGTGGAAATCGGGCGCGCGGCCATCACCGATCGGCACGGTCGACCGCTGGCCATTAGCGTGCAGGCGTACAGCCTGTTTGTCAAGACTGCCGAAATGAAACCGGACGCCGCCACCGTACTGCACCGCCTGCGCGAACGCGTGGTGTTTTCTCTCGAACGTGCGCTATCCCGGGCGCGTCGCCACTCCCTGTTCGGGTTGCTCCGCCGCCGCATTCCCCCCGAGGTGGCCCGTGATCTGATGCAACATCCGCTTCCCGGCGTATACGTCGTACCGGAAGAGGCGCGCATGTATCCTCAGGGACGGGTTGTTGGACCGATTCTGGGATTTACGAATGTGGACAACCGGGGCGCGGAGGGTATTGAGTACGCCTACGATCGGTGGCTGCGCGGCCGCAAGATCCGCGTTGTGCTCTATCGCGACGGCCGGCAGCGGCGGTTCTGGATCCGGCCGGACGTATTCAGTGATGCAACCGGTCGCCTGGAACTCACGATCGATTTACCCCTGCAGTATATCGCCGAACGGCTGCTCACCCGGTGGGTCCACATGCACCGTGCCCGCAGGGGACTCATCGTGGCCATGGACCCATGGACGGGCGCGATCCGTGTGCACGCCCAGTATCCCTCCATGGATCCGAATGTATACACACGCTTCCTGGATGACCCCTGGGCCGTTCATCCGCTTGCGGCCCACTGGACGTTTCCCCCGGGGTCCACGTTAAAACCCGCGGTCGCGCTCATCGGATTACAGGTCAACCCCCGCATCCGCACGGCGGTCTATTCGGGTCACGGTGGTGAGATCGACGTGTACGGTGTGCGCATCCGCGACCATCGGCCCTTCGGGCGCCTCACGTTTCCCGAGATCCTCACGGCATCCAGCAACGTGGGGATCATTCAGATCGGGCTTCAGATACCTAAAGAAGTACTTTATACACGTTTAAAACAACTGGGATTCGGGCAAAAAACAGGAGTTGATGTATTCAGTGAAGTTACAGGAATCTTTGAGCCGCCGCAACGCTGGGCGGCTGTGACGCCCGCCTATATTGCGATCGGGCAGAGCCTGACCGTGACGCCCCTGCAGGTGCTGCGGTTCTACGCCATGCTGGCCAACGGCGGATATGCCGTAACTCCCCGGTTCGCCGAACGGTTTGTTGACGCACACGGAAATGTCCACTCATTTCTCCAGCCGCTCGGAAAACGATGTATTCCCAAACGACTCGTGCGGGAGATCACCGCCATATTGGAACAGGCCGTAACGCACGGCACCGGACGACGTGCACATATTCCCGGTGTACGTATCGCGGGCAAAACGGGCACTTCGGAGAAACTCAGTTCGCAGGGTGTGATCGGACACATTTCCTCGTTCGTGGGATTTTTCCCGGTAGAACACCCACGCGTGGTCATGCTGGTGTTACTCGAGGACCCGCAAACCGGTCGATTCGGCGGGGAAGTGGCCGCGCCCTTGTTCCGGATGATGGCGCGTATTATGATGGAACGGTGGGGGCAGCCACCTGCGGCGGTACGGACGGAATTGCGCCATTCTCGCTCTGCGATCGTGCATACGGCCTATACACAGCCGTCCACGGATACCGATGTATGGCCCGATCTGCGCGGACGGTCCGTACAGGACGTTCTGCGCTGGAGCCGTGCCCATGCTGTATCGCTGACCATCATCGGGTCGGGTACGCGTGTAGCCGGTCAACTGCCGTATCCAGGAACGGATCTGGGGGTACGGCACGGTATCGTGTGGCTCGAACCCGAACCCCGTCATCAACGTCCATGGATGAAAGAGGTACAGGCGCATGCCACAAAGACCACCGTGTTCCGGAAAACAACTCACGGCGGCAGTGGATGACATCCTGACGGCGGTGCATTTGCCCCGACCGGAGGTGAATGTTGCGTCCGTACAGTACGATTCGCGCCGGGTCAATCCCGGAGACATATTCGTTGCCATTCCGGGTCGACGGACGGACGGTCACCGATACATTCCGGAAGCGATCCTCGCGGGTGCTGTCGGTGTGGTCCTCGAACGTGCAACGTGGTTCCGATGGATCCGGCAACATGCGCCGACGGTGAATATCTGGCAGGTTCGATCCGCCCGGCAGGCAGCAGCACGGTTGACCCGCTACCGGTATGCGCACGTTCTGCGCGATCTGACGGTCTTTGCGGTCACCGGCACAAAGGGAAAAACGACGGTCACGCACTGGCTCCAGCATACGCTGCGCTGTGCCGGCATTCCGTGTGCGCGGATCGGTACGCTCGGCATGGATCCCGATTTCGGAATATGGACCGGTTTGACGACGCCGGAGGCACCGGATCTGGGGGCGTATGTCGAACGTCTGCATGCACACGGCATGCGCTATCTGGTCATGGAAGCGTCCTCCATCGGGCTCGACCAGTACCGGGTTGACGGGGTCTGGGTCACGGTTGCGGGTTTTCTCAATCTCGGCCGGGACCATCTGGACTACCACGGCACGCCTGCAGCCTATTTTGCCGCCAAAGCCCGGCTATTCGACTATGCGTACTGGGGAATCCGCGCTGCCGTGTACCATACGGGGGACGCGCACGGTGCGCGGCTTGCGAAAGCGTGTCGTCCTCCTGAGGGTGTGGCCGTCTGGACGTTCGGGATATGCACGCAGCCGCGGGCAGGCTGCCCGCATCAGGTGCATATCGGCGTGACCCATGCGGATCTCTCGGGCAGTCGAGGGTGGATCCACGCACCCGGCATGGCCGCACCCATCACCTGGTCCGTGTCCCTGAGCGGTACGTTCAACGTGGTCAATTTTGGCATGGTCTGGACCATACTGGCCGCGCATTTCGGGGTTGAACGGGTCTGTGCGTGGCTGCCGCACGTCACATCGTTCCGCGGTGCGCCCGGCCGTATGGAACGGATCACACTACCGAACGACCGTACGGTGGTCATTGATTATGCGCACACGCCCGAGTCCCTGGCGTCCGTACTCGCCCATCTCAAACCGCACGTGCGCCGGCGGTTGATCGTGCTCTTCGGCTGTGGCGGGGAACGGGACACGGGCAAACGTCCGCTGATGGGGCGCGTTGCTGCCGAGTGGGCGGACTGGATCGTGCTCACGGACGACAATCCCCGGCATGAGGATCCGGAACGGATCATTGCGGACATCACACGCGGGATTCGTGCAGTGGCAGCGCCGCCGCCGACCACGGTCATTCGAGACCGTCAACAGGCGGTCTGGCACGTGCTCGATCAGATGCAGCCGGGAGATTGTGTCCTGCTCGCGGGAAAGGGCGCAGAGACATATCAGATTTACGGTGACACCCGAGTTCCCTATTCGGACCGTTCAACGGTCGAAACGTGGGTCAAGCGTCATGTGGTACCTGCATGAAATCGCCACGATGACCGATGGTGCACTCGTCCGGGGGAACCCGCTCCAAGCGATCCATACGATCGTGATCGACAGTCGCCAGGCGACGCCGGGAGCCCTGTTTGTTGCCCTGCCGGGAACGCACGCGGACGGTCACCTGTATATTGACGACGCGGTACAGCGCGGGGCAACGGCCGTCCTCGTCCACAATCTGGAAGTCGCCCGCTCGGCACCCGCCGTGATCGCCGTTCGGGATACCTGGCAGGCGCTCTGGCGGTGGGCTGCGGCGATACGAGATCGACTGTCCGTGCGTATCGTGGCGATTACGGGCAGCATGGGCAAAACGACAACCAAAGAACTCATTGGGGAAATCGCGCGCCAGGTGGCGCCCACGGTTATCTCACCGGGCAACTGGAACAGCATCAGCGGCGTGCCGCTGTCGCTGATCCATTACGGACGCGCGGCCACATCCGGTTGGTGGATTCAAGAGGTCGGCATCAATCAACCGGGTGAAATGGTGCGGATCGCCGGAATTCTGCGGCCGCATCACGTGGTGATCCTGAACGTGGCACCCGTACACCTTGCCGAACTGCGCGATCTGGAGACCGTTGCCCGTGAGAAGGCCATGCTCCTGTGGGGGCTGGTTCCCGGCGGGACAGTTATGATCTCGGCGGATCAGCCGGAACTCGTGACCGCTGTCAAGACGTACAACATCTGGCGGGCGCAGGTACTGACGTTCGGACATCACGGCACGCACGCGCGCTGGGCACGCTGGGAGGCGCGCGGGGACGGGATGGACATTACCATTGCCTT
>CAZIRO010000054.1:0-15332 GCA_964541595.1 uncultured Acidobacteriota bacterium | reverse complement strand
GCAGTACAAAACGCGGCGGTTCGTATTCCCGCGCACGGACGTCGTATTGCTGCCGATCCCGAATACAACGGCGGAAATGCTGGCACAATACCTGTGTCGGCGTGCGCAGGAGGAGTTGCAACGAATCGGCGCACCGCGTCTGCAGTCGATCGAAGTGGAAGTCGAAGAAGCGCCCGGACAATCCGCCGTATACCGGGAGAATTTTGCAGTATAAACCGACGTGGTTGAGCATTCTCCTTGCGGTGGAATGTATGGTGCAGTGATGCGTATCCATCGAAACCCGTATCAGGGCGAAACCATGGATGAAATCACGGTATACCTGGCACTGGGGAGCAACCTGGGCGATCGCCGCAACAACCTGATCGATGCGATCAACCAGTTGCGGCAAAAGGTGCGTATTGACCGTCTGTCCTCCGTATATGAAACGGAACCGGCCTATGTGACCGATCAACCGCCGTTTCTGAATATGGTCGTGCGCGGAACCACGACACTATCCCCGCAGGAACTGCTCCAGTTTTTGAAATCGATCGAACGACGCATGGGCCGGTTTAGCGATGTGCGGTACGGTCCCCGCCCGATCGATATCGACATTCTGCTATACGGCGATGTCCAGATCCGGGAACCGGATCTGTGCATTCCACACCCGCGGATGCTGGAACGCGCGTTCGTCCTCATCCCGCTGGCCGAGATCGCACCGGATTTGAAAATTCCGGGCCAGACGGCAACGGTGGCCGAACTGGCGCAGCAGGTTCAGGGGGTCGGAAAAGTCATTCGGGTCGAGCGAGGACTCCGGATTCGGCTGCAACGTGACGTTCAGAACGAAGCACCGATGGTCCGCATCCGGTTAACGCATGTGGGCGTGACCGGAATTCGCCGGGTCGTTCGCCTGAAAGGGGAGTTCGGCGACGAACTGTTTGAAGCCGAAATGGACCTTTACGTGGAACTCCGTCCGGATCAGAAAGGCGTGCACATGTCACGTTTCAGCGATACGATTGAGGAGATCTTCAGCGACATTCCCATCGAAACAGCGCCGACGCTGGAACGGCTGGCCGAACGGATTGCGCGTCAACTGCTTCAGGACCAGCGGACCGTACGTTCAGACGTCCGGATACGTGCGCGGTTTCCCCTGGAACGGTACGCGCCGGTATCCGGAAAACCCTCGCAGGAGATCTACACCCTGATCGGGATGGCCGCGGTTACCCCCGACCGGGCGGTACGTTTTATCGGTGTGGAAGCCGAGGGCATGATGGCCTGCCCCTGCGCCCAGGATATGGTCGCGACATACACACGGGAACGACTTCGCGAAGCCGGATACGATCCGGAAGAGATCGAACGTATCCTGAACCTCGTCCCGATCGCGACGCACAATCAGCGCGGTAAGGGGATGCTGCTCATCGGCACCGAACAGACCATCGACGCCCGGGATCTGATCAGCATCGTCGAAGGTGCCATGAGTAGCGAAAATTATGACCTGCTGAAACGGCCGGACGAACTCTTCGTGGTCGCGAAAGCACACCGGCGGCCCCGGTTTGTGGAAGACGCCGTGCGTGAGATGTTATACAGCGTCGTCGAACAGTTTCCGCACCTGGATACGCATGATTTTGTACTCGCACGTCAGACCAATCTGGAGACCATTCACAAACACGATGTGTATGCCGAACGCGCGGCGACGATCGGGGATCTGCGCCGGGAACTTTCGGATCCCCACTTCATTCCACCGCTGACCACATTAGAAACATGGCTGCGCGAGCGGCTGGGACGGTAAAACCGATCGCACTGTGCACGCTATATTTGGACCGCAAACCAGCCGTATCAGTGTGTCCGATCGGAATCGTTCGGGCGATGGGCGGTCGCCGATGCACCATTGCATCCCATGCCGGCCCGGTTCGGAAAAATCACCATACGACAGCAGCATGACCGGGTGGCCATACCTCCATGGGTGATGGGGTGCGTACATGCCATCATGCCCGCACAGGGAGCCGTGCCATCATGCAATCGGACATCCGACAGCAACGTATTGAAGACATCCGCCGTCGCTGGCAGCTCACCACACCGACCGGTGTGGTCGTTCGGCCTATGGAAGCGGCTGTTCGTGCACTGGGCAATATCGGATATGACGTTCGTGCAGCGGAAGCGCTCCTGCCGGAGGGACAGCGCCTGTACGAATCCGGCGATTGGGACCGGTTGCTCGTCGTGATCGCGCGGATTCACCACGCGTTACGGACGGCCCGTCCGATACCGCTACCGGGAGTGGAACGTCCCCGTACACTGTCCGAAATTCGCGCCGTTCTGCCTCCCTCGCCTGCGCTTCCCGCCGTCGATTGGCATGACTATCCCCGACGTGTGTTTGGCGGCTGGCTGGGAAAAATCATCGGGAACGCGCTCGGTGCCCCGGTGGAAGGCTGGACGGCCGCACAGATTCGGGACCGATACGGCGACGTCGCCAACTACCTGACGCCGCCGTCAAGTTGCAACGATGATACATCGTTTCCGCTGGTGTTGCTTCACACGCTGGATACATACGGTCCATCATTTACCAGCGAACAACTTGCGTTGACCTGGCTGGAGCGTTTACCCGTGGCATATACTGCTGAAGCGATCGCCCTGGAGAATATCCGCCGTGGCATCTTTCCACCGGATTCGGCTGTTGTGGACAACCCGTTTCGCCACTGGGTCGGCGCGATGATGAAAGCCGAAATCGCCGGATGGCTGGCACCCGGCAGACCGGACATTGCCATCGAACTGGCGTATCGGGACGCGGTGATCGCGCACACGACAGAGGGCGTATACGGCGCCCTATTTGTTGCCGCCATGACGGCAGCGGCGTTCGTGGTATCCGACCCGCGACAACTGATCGATATCGGGCGGTGTTTTGTCCCACCGCGCAGCCAATTCGCACAGATCGTGCGTCAAACACTGGACTGGTGCCGCACTCTACCGGACTGGACGCACGTCGCCGATCGGATTGCGTCCGAACTGGGTCATCGGTACCATTGGATCCACGTCTTTCCGAACGCTGCCATCGTAATGACGGCCCTCTGGTTCGGTGCGGGCGATTTCACTCGCAGCATTTGTATCGCGACGATGTGCGGCGGAGATACGGATACCACCGCGGGAATCGTTGGTGCCATCATCGGCACCATGCGGGGCGTCGATGCCATCCCCGCAAAATGGCGCATGCCACTGGGGGATCGGCTCGAGAGTTTCGTCATCGGGTATACGTGTGTGGATATCGGGGACATTGTCCAGCGAACGGTCACCTGGGGAAAACGGTGCAGCACATCCACCGAAGGGGTATCGTAATGCGTTTACTCGTCAGTGTTTGCAATGCGCATGAAGCCCGTATGGCCGTGCAGGGCGGTGCCGATATTGTGGATGTGAAAAATCCTCTGGAAGGATCGCTCGGGGCACCCTCTCCGGACGTCGTCCGTGCCGTTCGGCAGGAGGTCTCGCCGGGTATTCCGCTCAGTGTGGCGATCGGGGATATGCCCCATCTCCCCGGAACCGCCGCCCTTGCCGCACGTGGTGCGGCGTCTCTGGGAATTCAATTCGTCAAAGTCGGCCTCTGGGGATCGACATCCCGATCGGACGGAATTGCCATGTTACACGCGGTCCGGCATGCACTGTCCGAATTTCCCGGTGTTCGACTCATCGCGGTCGGGTATGCCGACGCAGCGGACTTACCCCATCGACCGGTATCTCCGATGATGATCCCCGAAATCGCTGCGTCTGCGGGCGCGGACGGGTGCATGCTGGATACGGCAAATAAATCCGGCCAGCGGCTGCTGGACATTTTGACGCCCGCGGAGTTACGCGCGTTCGTGCATGCTGCCCGCCGATACGGTCTCCTCGTGGCCCTGGCCGGGCGTTTGCAAACAGCGGACCTGGATGTGATTCGAGCGCTTGAAGTGGATATCGTCGGCGTGCGTTCGGCCGTATGTTATCGTGGCAACCGCATGGGAACACTGGATCCGGAACGTGTGCGTGTATGGAAACGTCTTCTCAATCCGGCATGTGTGGGATGATGCGGGTACCCCGCGTATACCCGTGTTGCAGGAGTTGACGGAACCGTTCCGGATACGCCCCGTTGACGATCCACGTTTCAATGGAAACCTCTCGCAGGATCGTGGGAAAATGGGCATCGACCTCCGTGCAGGTTCCCTGTTCGACCAGTGTCCTTAAAGTTGCGAGCGAGATCTCACGATACATGCCGACGGGCGCATCCGGCTGTTTTCGGATACCGTCCACCATTTTGACCAGCACCAGCCGGTCCGCATGCAACTGTCCGGCGACCCATGCAGCGATAGAATCGGACGTGACGTCCCAGGTATGCGGCAGCGAGTCCGCATCCGCCAGTGCTCGTGCGGGCAGCCAGACGGCAACCGCCCGGGGCGGATCACGCTGCCACGTGTGGACGTCCGTGACCGGTCGCGCGTCCGGGATCATTTCCGTCAGCATGAGGCCGTACTGTTCCATCGCCAGAATGGCCATCCGATGCGCGGTTGCATCCGAAAGTCGCCACCGTTGACTCAGCGACCGCACGCTATCGGCCAGAATACCGCCGCCCGGGACCACCAGAATCGTCGACCAACCCAGCGTTTCGGGGAGCACCCGGCAGAACGGCCGGAGATGGGGTCCACGGGCGAGGCTGCCACCGACCTTCACCACGGTCAGTACACGCATCCGATATCCCTCCGGATGAGGAGCTCGGCCAGCGCCATACAGGGGGCTATCCGCGCCGTATCCTCAGGCCAGTTCGTGGGAAGCGCACATATGGGTAACCGAAGCCGTTGGGCCACATCGTGTGCAAGAAACCTGCCGGTACCCAGCGGCAGGATGGGAATGGGGGTCGCATCCCCCAGACGCCGGAGAATACGGCGGACGGCGCGAGCGATCAGGGTCACCTGTGTGCGGTATACATGCCATGCGATGCGTACAATCTCTCGCATCGACAGCTGGTCCGGGTCCGCACATACCATGCGTGCGAGTCGTCGCGCTGCATCTTTTCGGGTTTTTCCCCGTCCATCCGGTGTATCACCGGTATAATCACCGGGAGAGATACGCTGCAACACGAGATAGACGTCTCCCGTTACGGCGAAGAATTCTGCGGCGACGGGCACGCGCTGCCCGCGTAGGGGAACGTTTCGGACCAGTGCAGCGACCGGCGTCCGAATGACGCCCGTGTACACAAGTTCACCGCACATCAGGCGGTCCAGATCGGTACGACCGCGTGCATCCACCCGACCGTGCCGTACCGGAATGATATCCGTGGTCGTGCTGCCGATGTCCAGTACGATACACGTCCGCATCGTTGCTGCTGCCCAGAGCGCTGTGGCCAGCCAGTTCGTGGCTGCGAAATCCAGGGGGTGCCGCATCGCATCCGCCAGCGGCCGGAATGCCCCGGACGTGTTCAATACGACGATCCGATCCTGCGGACAGGCCCGGACCATGCAGCGGAGTACATACCGTACACCTTCTCGTTTTGTGGCGAATACGTCCGCGAGTTCTGCGGTCATCGTGACGGCCGCAATGGCATGTTCCGGGGGTGCCACACGCTGTCGCAGTGCCCGGATGACCCCGGTGAGTCGATCTTTTTCACGCCAGATCGCCAGCGATGCAAACGCCGTGCGTACCCGCCGTTCGCCCAAATCCGAGATGTCCAGCGCGGCCACTTTGGTATGCACACCCCCGATATCCCAGCCGAGGTATACCACCATCCCGTCCTTCCCATGCAACCTGGTGGAAATGGCTACGTATTATAGCAGGATATACCAGGTGATGTATTTCCGAAGCGCCGTGATGAAAGTAAGTGATAGAGAGGAAGAGTGAGCAAGGTGCGCATACATGCCATCACTTTACGTCACTTTTCATACGTGACTTTTCCTCTCGCCGGGTCCCTGTGTGTTCAACGCGGGGACCGGTGGATGGTCAAACGTATACCGTGCTTGCGGAACGACACGCTACCGGTCAGATGCACGCGGTCCGGCAGACGATGCTCCAGACAGGCTGACCACACGGCCGCGGCGAGGTTTTCTCGCAATATCCATCGAAGACCCACATAGGCGGTGGTGACCCGGGGATTGATCTCCACGATCCATGCGTCCGTATCGGTAAGCACGATATCCACACCGACGTATCCCCGCAGACCGGGAAACTGTCGTACGGCCGCACATGCCACATCGCGTGCCCGATCGGCCAGCGGGTGGTGTAGCGGGATCGCACCCCCCAGATATCGAAACGGCCGCCCGGGAACGATATCCTGTCGATTCACACTCAGCGCGATACAGTGCGTGCCCGTGGACAGTACGGACACGCTTGCGTGTATACCCCGGATATAGGGCTGCACAATGATCGTGTCGGTCTGTGCGTGCGACAGGTACCATGCCGCATCCGCAGGGCCCTGCAACAGGCAGACGCCCTCGCATCCCACGCCGTCGACCGGTTTGACCACAATGGGATACGGCCAGCGATCCACATTCGTCGCCAGATCCGATACACTGATACGTTCACCATTCAGAACCGGGAGTCCAGCAGTGTGCAGAGTTAATGCACACGCCCACTTGTCTCCGGTTTGCTGAACGGCTGCGGCCGTCGATCCGAGTACCGGTACGCCGGCACGTTCAGCGGTTTCGGTCAGCCGGGCCAGGGTTCCATCGGTTTCCGGGGCAATCACCCATACGGCAGCCCATTGAACAACCGTGGCAGCGAACCGTTCCAACAGCATTCCCGGCGGAACGTCGATCACCCGATCAGCCGGAAGAGCGAGATTGCGCAAACGTGCGTCCCGAAAGGTCACCGTTTTGACATGCGCCCAGGCGCGGAAGTCTTCCAACACGGCGGCAAGCATGGCCGCGCCTTCGGCCACAAGGTCCGACGGCAGCAGACCGGCGATACCGCCGCCACTGAGGTACTCCACAACGAGCACGTTCGGACGGTGGATCATGTGGATCGCTCCGGTACTGGACATCCGTTCCGGCACGGTGGTTCACGCAGTTCGCGGCGAACGTGCACGATACGCGCCGGTTCGAAGTATCCTGACCGAATCTGTCGATCCGGTGGACGTTGCCCGGGCATTGTGGCAACACACCCGTGCTTCATGGATGTATGTCGCCGACCTGGATGCCATTGAACACGGTACCGTCCAGTGGGATGTCCTGAAACATCTGGTACGCGCCGTTCCCGTATGGTGGATGGTGGACGCCGGTGTCACGGACGATCACCGGGCACGGGAATTACGCCGCATCGGCGTGCATACGGTCATCGTGGCAGCCGAACGGATCGAGAGTATGGCCACGCTCGATCGCCTCGCGCACATATTGCCGGAAGCGCATCGACTGTTCAGCCTGGACATGCGTGGCAGCCGTATCGATACCCGTGCATCTGCACTCGCACGGCTGTCTCCTCCGGACGCCTGCGCCATGCTCCATGCCCGCGGATGGTATCGCATTCTGTTGCTCGACCTGAACCGCGTCGGAACGGGTCAGGGACCGGATACCGCGCTCATCACCCGCATTCGCCGGCGGTTTCCGGATATTGAACTCTGGATCGGCGGTGGCATCCGAAATCGGGAAGACATTCGACGATTACACGCGCTGGGCGTCCACGGTGTACTCGTGGCCACGGCACTGCACCGTGGCTGGATCTGACGCATGCTGTTCATCCGAAGAACGACGCCTCCAGAACCGACACATTGACCCGACCCGCATGAAACGTTCGACCGCTGCGGAGATTGTGCACGACCACCGCCGCCGGACTGAACAACAACGGGTCGATCTGATAGAAGTCAAATGCATGCCGCTCCAGAACGGTATAAAACGGCTGCCCATAGTGCGGAGACGTGGCGGACGGCAGGCGCTGGGCGATCTCTTCGAGGGTATCGTCCTGCCCGTCCGCAAACAGCGTAACACGTGCACCGTAGAGGATAGCGTCGTTCGCGCGTCCGATGGCATGGGCATCCGAGGGTGCGACGGGCGGCAGTGGGCATACGCCGATACCGCTCACAAACTGATGGACATCGTAGCCCATGACTTCGATTTTATGCAGTGCGGTTTCGACGCTTCGTGCGGCGATCTGAACGCTCCCAACGATACTCGCCGTGGGTGCAACGAGCAGTACCAGTGCATCCGGAGACACCTGCATGCGCTCGGCAATGGTCCGGGCCACGGTCTCATCCGGCAACGTTCGGGTTTCCAGGCACAGCACACCGACGTCTGAAGATTCCGTATACCCGATCCGTTCAAACAGGGATTCCGCCCGTACAAGTGCACGGCCGGGACCGCTCGCCATCGCGAAAAACGTGTCCATTCGGATCCTCCAGCCCGCATACTGCGCGGCCAGACATGCGATGACCGGGTGGTCGGTCGTGACCAGTACACCCGGCCAGGACCGTTCTCCCAGTCGTGTTTCCGTCCAGGTCACGTGTCCGAGGTCTCCCATACAGATCGCCGCGAATTCCCGACCGGCAGCGAATCCGCCGTGCGTTCGAACGCCGCAATCCACGATACGGGTACCACAGGCGAGCGTATGCACACCGATACGGAGCTCCTCCGCATGCGCGATCATGGACTCCACACGCTGCCAGGCGCGTCGATTCAATTGCCGGTCCCGGTATCGATGCATGGTTCCCGTCTCTCCGAAACCCTGTGTAGTATATCGACGTGTTGTTGCACAAGCAGAACGTCCAGGGGAGGCGTGGCATCAGCCCCCGTCCGGGGCGCTCGCCGGGAAAACGGCCGACGCTTCCAGAAGTTCCCGCAGGGGAATCCGGTACTGTCCCAGGTTTCCTCCATAATTGCCCGCGGTAATATACCGTGCACCGTGCTCCGCAGCCGCAATGATTCCGCGCTGCATCGCATCACGCACGCTGTCCAGCGTCAGCCCGTCGATGACGATTTCATAGACACACTGGATCCCTTCCGGCACCCGTGTATCCCGAACAAGCCCGCGCAGTGTCGGACAATACGGATCATTGGTCGACGCGTGTAAAAACTTATACCGGTGCGACCCCACTTTACTGCCGCTGCGGACGATTCCGCCGGGAAACGGCAGGATCACGCCGGAGACACGCCGGATCGCACGCACGGCGGCTGTGGCCGCACGCAGGGCCTCCTCCTGCGACGTCGCCATCAAAATGAGGTTTCCCCCACCGACGGCCGGCTGGACACCGAACTGTTCTTCGATCAGGAACTCACCATCCATCACCGGAATGCGCCAGAACCGTCGTTCCTCCAGTCGTTTACTGATCTGAAACCCATCGCCAAAATACCGCAACTGACCGCCCACATTGACCGTCTGCTCCCCGTCCAGGCCGTTATAACATGCCGTTGTCGCACAGGTCAGGACACACTGACCGATCCGTTTGACCAGATGATTGTGCACGTCATCGACCGTCATGGCGAACAGCAGGACGCTGACTCCGGGACGCTCGTCCGGGGTCTCATTCGGTGGCAGGGTTCGTTCGATCCCCGCTTCGCAACCGCAGCCGATGATCGATGTAGCAAACCCGACCATCGACTGTGCGGCGGCCCATGCCCATTCTTCTGTTGCGGCGGTAATGATGACCCGTGTTGCCCACATGGCAAACGCTTCAGCGAATGTATCGATCACTTCCGCATGGTGCATACGCATGGCTCCTCACCGTTCCGTCCAGATTTGACGTCCCGCGCGATTGGTTGCCACGACCATGATCGTGGCGGTTTCCCCAAACGGACGGCCATCTGGACCCGTACGATGTTGCAACGATTCTGCCAGACGTTGTGCCGTCGATGCGTCCGCAACGACGCCATATACGGTGGGTCCCCAGGAACTCTGACCCGCACCGGCCGCACCGAGTTCCAGCATGGCATCGATCAGGGCAGCAGACAGGGGATGCGCAAACCGTCCCCCCTGGACCGGCGCAAACACGTCACCCACCAGCCGTTGCACTTCGGTCAGCGCCGTGCCGAATGCACGGATATCGCCTTCCACAAGCGCCGGCAGCATCTGCATGATCACGCGTCGACAGATCTGGCCGGACACGGTCTCGTCCATCCGGATCCGACGCAGGAATACCTCTTCTTCCATGCGTCCGTGAATGCCATGAATATCCCGGGGGATCGCCACAATCCACCGCCATGCCGCGGGAATGTCCAGCCGGATGAGCAACGGCGCCAGTGGTCGTGCACCGTCCACCGGTCGACCCCCTTCCACGACAAACCCTCCGTACAGATACACCCAGGTACCCACACCGGAACGCCGGCCACGTTCACTCAGACGCGTGAGTTGTTCCGGTGTCAGAGGGATCCCCCGTAATCGGGCCAATGCCTCAACAACGGCCAGATGCAATTGCGTACCGGAACCCAGCCCAACATGGGACGGTATGGTTTCATGAATCCGGATACGTGCACCGGCCAGTGCATTTTTCGAATCCAATCGGGTCCAGACCCGTGCGACCAGCCGTTGCACACGCGCTGCACAGGGACCGATGACTTCCAGGGAAGACGCCGCAGTCACCGACACCACCACCGATGGCCGTTCCACCGCAAGCCCCAGTCCACCAAACCGGCGGCCTAAAGATCCGCTGAGATCCAGCATCCCCAGATGCAATCGCGCCGGCGTGCGAATCCAAACCGTCCGCGCAATCATGATGTTCCCTGTCGGGACACGCCATGTACTGCCGCTGCGCGCTGAATGTATGCCACGAGCAACTGCATAGCAGTGTGTTCGCGCGCACCACCGGTCTTCCGGACGATGACCTGCAGGCGTTCAATATCCCGTAAGATCTGCTCCATGGGCAAAAACCGAATCCGTGTGGCCAGTATGGCTGCTTCAATAACGGCCGCCTGCGCGCGGTTGTACCCGATAAACTCCCGCGCAACGCCGCGATACACGATCTGGCACGGGATGCGCGCCCTGGGAGCGCGTGTGTCCACCTTGAGAACCCGCACTTCGCGCCATGAACAAACGTCTTCAAGTACCGCGCCCTGCACCACCCGTGCGGGACGGTGTGGAAACGTCGGATCGGCAATCGCCGCCTGGGCAAACAGCATCACATTGTCCGTGACATTGACCACGGCCTCCCGCGTGGCGACGAGATTCCGGAACGTCGTCGTATCCTGGTACGGTTTTAACACGATCACCGACGCGCCCCACTCCACCCCCATGGGTGCAAAGTTGATTCGACCGTGCGTGTCCCGTGTTGTCACGATCGTTTCAATAATGAACGGCATGATATCCGGTCCACCGGTACCCCGTACGCACGCCCGGAAACCGGCCAACGGAACTGACTGTGAGGACAATACGACACAATCTGTGGCGCCGCACCGGAAGCCCCGCACCCCCCATGACCCGGAAATTCCGTATTTTTTGTGGTTTTCACATCACTATATCGGATCCGTGGATGCGGATCCAGCCCGCGTATCGGGTCAGAACATATGCGACCGTCCGGTCGCATACTCCGGATGGAGGTTCCCCATCCCCCGGACCGGATTACACCTCACGCTGTACAGTGGTTCTGTGCTCCTGTGGTTTCGGTTCGGCCACCAGAATTTCGCCCTTACCCGGTACCGCCGTATCCCCGACATACCGATGAAACACACATGACCGCGCGGTGTCCGGCAGTGTGAACCCGAGTTGCTCCAGATAGCGGATGTACAGGATGAGAAACGTCGGTCGATACGTGCACGCATACAGAAACGTCGGCAATAGCGCCGGCGGACGGAACGTCAACACGGTGCCACGCACCATCCATGCACCCGTACGGATCCCCACCGCATTGAGTAAAACGAGTGTCCCTCCGCGCATGTGCAAACCGGCGAAATCGCCGACCGGTCCCCGCACGGCGATCACACCGCGATACATGCGCATCCCGAGTTCGATTCCGGCGCTGCCATCGATGAGGATGACCCCACCTTGCATCCCCGCCGGACTGCCCCGATATGCTGCACCCACCTGATTGCCCGCATTGCCATGGATCCAGATTCGACCGCCGGTCATTTCAGCCCCTACCCAGTCGCCGGCGTGTCCGTATACCTCGACCGTACCGCCCTGCATGGACGCGCCCAGGTGCATACCGATATTGCCGTGAATCACAATCCGGCCATGGGTCATCCGATGGCCCACCCAGCGGACCCGATGCAGGTCGCCTTCCAGATGGATTTCAGCACTGCCGTCACCCTCCACGTCAAAAAAGTCATCCAGTCGATACTGTCGCTTTCCGTGAAACACCGGGAGCGCCCGGATTTCAGCATTCCGCAGGCCATCCAGCACATCCGGTGTAATGCATTCCGCTTCCAGCGGTACTGTCGGTGCACGCCGCAAAACCAATCGGGTCACGTGCATGGATCTTCCGCCCCCCTGGCTGGCATCACGGTCGCGCGATGCACACGCGCGAGTTCAACAGGGTAATTATCGAAAGATATTGTATAATAGTGCTCAAATAACGGGCGCAGGAAGGATGCCACGTCGGGATCGGTTTCCGGAAGGTAGATGAACTCGCGGCCGTCCGGGGAGGCCCGGATTTCCCCGTCTTCGACCACGATTTCACCCCCCTTGATCACGTACCGGGGACGCGCGAACATCTGGGCAATGTCGTCCTGCTCCTCATAAATGACGATATCCGCATCCGCACCCACACCGAGATGGCCCTTATCCGGAAGCCCGAGCGCTCGTGCCGGTCCCGCGGACGTGATGATCACGATCTCGTACAGGGAATACTCCCGATCGATATCCGCCAGAACCGTACGCTCACGGACTTTTGCCGGGAGCGCGCGCAGTTGTTCCCGGCGATACTCCCGGTCCATCAGCAGGTGAATGATCTCCGGATACCGCCAGAACGCCCCCCCGTTCGGGTGGTCGGTCGTGAGGAAAATCCGCCAGGGATCCTCTATGAGCAGCAACAGTTCCAGTCCCACGGCCCACTGCACTCCGTTCACCAGACTGCGTTCCCGATATGCATACGGCACGATACCGCATCCGGTTTCGTTTTCGACGTCCAGGTTCCCCCATTTGTGGCCGGTTAATTGATACAGGAGATACTGCCAGGGTCCATCCGCCGTGATCGTGACCGTGTCCCCGAACAGGACAACGCCGGCGTCGACCGTGAAGTGGGCCTGGGCCTGAATGGCTTCGGCAATACGCACGGATTCCGAACGAATACTGGACCAGTCCTCGCCGCCGTATGCATGAAACTGCACATGTGCGAGGTGCACGCGCTGTCCATCGAGCAGGCGAATGGTCTCCAGGGTGGTACGGTAATTTCCCGGGATTCCCAGGTTATTGCAGTGCAAATGCAACGGGTGGCGAAACCCGAGTTCATCCACGATACGCGCGAGCGCGGTGATCATCCTGGCCGGTGTAACGGTTTGATACCCGGGGATGACCTCGTGCAGGTCATGGACGTTTTTGCCCCATTTCCAGGCCGCCACACCGCCGGGATTGACGGCTTTGACGCCATAGACTTTTGCAGCATGACATAACCAGGCTACGACATCGCGTGCCCGTGCGTCATCATTCTGCTCGAGCAGATCGAGCACGATCTCGTTATTGCCGAGCATGAGGTAGCACCCCTTATCGACGATCGGCGTAGCCCGCAACTCTTCATGCGTGTGTTTGGCCGTCAGGATGGGCACGGCGGCTTCAAACAGGGTGGTCCACCCCATACTCGCGTAGAGGTATCCGGTGGCAAACGTCGACGGTGCCACACTGATGATTCCGGAACGACGTACCCGCGTGCGCGATAACGGATGCGCCCGCCGCTGCGCTTCAGGAATGAGTTCTCGCGCGAAGTTGATCGCCGCGCCGGCAATATGCGTGTGAATGTCCACACCCCCGGGGACCACGATCATCCCGGTGGCGTCGATCACCCGGGTATCATCATCGGGTACCGTTTCGACGATTTTACCATTTGCGATACAGATATCTTTGACCACCCCGTTCAACCCGTGCACGGGGTCAAACACCTTGCCACCACGTATCCGCATGGCCCCCACTCGCTGTGATTCCACCGCTTCGCACGGGAACACAACTCACCCGTATTCGAGATCGTACGAACCGGCAGCACCCCCCGTGTACACCCCGTTGGTGTGCACGTATCCTGCACGGGTACCGGCACCCATCCGGGTATCCGTCCCGCACTCATGCGTATCCGTTCATTCGCTGCATCAATGCCTGCCGAATCCGACGCAGTACCTCCTCATCCGTGGGATACGGGGATCGCAAAGCCGGGCGCAACGGGATCGGCACCTCGTCCATACGGTATGCAGTTCCACCGGCGCTGATCCCCGTCGTCGCCGTAATGATGCCGACTTTGGCGATACGCATCGTGTGACTGATCTTCGGGTCGAGCACGATGGTCGGAACGCGCGCCAGATGGTCAATGGCCGGTTGCGGCATGGTCGCAGCGGGATCTGCACCGACCACGAGCACGGCGTCCACATCCCCGCGTACCAGCAGATCTACCGTAGAAAACTCACCCGGATTGTAGCGCGGGTAACCGCGATTGAAACTCACCCCGAACGGGTACCCCGTCGTCCAGCGGACCACCGTATCTGCACCGGTCACATTCCCATGTCCGCGCATCGGCATGGCGATGAACTTTGTGAACGCATTCAACTCCGTCGCAAGGGTCAGGATGGCCGATGAATTCATGTATTTTCCGCGGGTCATCGTCAGTCCCATGCCGAAGAACATCACACCGAACCGCGCACGTTTCATGCGATCTGCGAGGTCCTGGAGTTGCTCCAGCGTCAGACCGGTTTCGGCGATACGTTCCGGATCAACGGGTTGCCCCTTGATGAGCGCACGCAGCGCGGTCAGCACTTCAAAATCTTTCCCGGGTCGGATCTGCAGGAATATATCGGCCGCACGCGCACTCGGTGTCGGTCGAATGTCCACGAGCACCATCGTACGGTCTTTCCGACCGTTCGGAGTGAACTTCCCCTTCGGCGTCAGCGTGTAGCGCGTAAAATGGCGTGGATGGCATTCCGCCGGGTTACTACCCCAGTAGATGATGAGATCGGCGCGATTTTTCACCTCACCCAGGGTACATGCGGATTTCCCTCCAACCTGGAGGGCGATTTCTGTCGGGCCGTGTCAGAGCGACGTATGGCTGTCGATCACCCCGCCGGCGAGTTCCGCCAGAAACACCGCTTCTCGCTGGGCTTCGACCGTGATATTACTGAGTCCGTAGACGAGCGGGAACTCCGCACGGTCAAGGATCTCTGCGGCGAGTGTGATGGCGTCTTCCAGTTCAGCCGGCCGGCCATCGATGAGCGCGTCCGGATAGTGGCGCCCGGCATCGTGGTTCAGAAACCATGCGGTTCCCAGTGCACATGCGTTTTTTGCCTTTACGATGC
>CAZIRO010000053.1:0-15606 GCA_964541595.1 uncultured Acidobacteriota bacterium | reverse complement strand
TGGGTCCCATCCCCTCAACCTCCGGCACCTTTTTCGTCACTTCACCTGGGAAATGCACCATTAAATCAGAAGTCACGCGAAAGCGCCAGTATTACCTGAAATCGGGACAGGCCATGGAACACCGTGGGTCCCCATGCGGTCATGCGCTATCCCCAGCCCATGCGATGCCCCGTCCCCTGTCTTCCGCCTCCCGTTCGGGATACCTGCCACCGGAATACCCGCCACCTGGGACCCGACACCCGCCACCTGGGACCTGAGACCCGCCACCCGGGACCTGACACCGGAGACCGGTGGCCACCGGCACACCGGTGGATCCGGTGGCGCGTATGTCCCATCGCCTGTCCCGATCCCAGCAGTATCACGTATTCGGCGTCTGCAGATGGGACGATGCGGGTGGCGCGGCGGATCGGATGGCGTCCAGGAGGGGGTGGAACAGGCGCGTTTGCCCGAAGGGCAGCATCAGATAAAATCCGTCCACCCACGGGAGGAGTTGCGTGATCAGGTTGCGGCAGAATTCCAGTGCGATCGTTTCGGCCTCCTGCGGAGAAACGTGTGCCAGTCGTTCCAGGAGTGTGACGGGTACCTGGACCCCCGGAACTTCATAGTGCAGAAACTGTGCCAGACGGTAACGTACCGGCGGCAGGATGCCCACGAGCAGATCGATCTCCGGTCCGATGATGTCCCGGAACCGTTGCACCACGTCGACTGCATAGACCGGCGGCGTGACGAAAAACGTGGCACCCTGAGCGATTTTTTCCCGGACACGTTCGACTTCCGCACCCGCGGGGTCCGCGTGTGGGTTTGCGCTGCTGCCGATGATGAACCGGGTCTGGACGTCGATCGGTTGACCGGCGAGGTTGCGGCCCTCGTTGAAATTTTGCAGGATGCGGATGAGTCCCACGGAATCGACGTCAAAGACCGTGGTCACGCGCGGGTACTCGCCGGGAGTCATCGGGTCACCGGTCAGTGCCAGGATAATCCGGAGCCCGAGCGCAGCCGCACCGAGCAGTTCCGACTGAATGGCCAGCAGGTTGCGATCGCGACAGGTGAAGTGCACGATCGGTTCAATTCCGACGGACTGCTTCACCAGCGTCGCCAGTGCGATGGGCGACATGCGCAGCCGTCCCATGGGATTGTCACCGATATGCACGGCGTGGACCCCGGACAGGTGAAACTCCCGGACCTGTTCCAGTACGGTGGCATAATTCCATCCCTGCGGGGGTTCCACGGCCACGGTGAGGATGGGACCCTGCGGGAACACATCGCGCAGTCGTTCGGGGAACGTGATCGTTTCGGGTTCCTCCGGGATCGACACGATCTGCAGTGTCGTACGGTCCTGCGTCCGTGCAGGCTGGGGTTTCGCTTTACGCAACGGACGGGTCGGACGTAGATGCTCCACCGCACGGGCCATGGCCGCCGTGTGTTCCGGTGTGGTTCCACAACACGACCCAACAATGGCAACGCCCGCCTGCACGAAAAGGACCGCATACTCGGCGAAATATTCCGGTGTCGACGGATACGTCAATTGACCGGCGACGACGCGGGGATATCCCGCATTCGGCATGACGATCATCGGATGCGGGAAATTGACCAGGTAACGGATGATCAGTTCGTACGCGTCTCGGGGACCGATCCCGCAGTTCATGCCGACAAAATCGGCCCCCGCTTCGGCAAGTTCGTACAGTGCCCGTTCGATCCGGTTGCCCAGGGGTGTTCGACCGGTGGCGTCACAGGTCATCAGGACGGCGACCGGGATGCGCGTCAAACGGCGTGCCGCCTGAAGCGCTGCACGGGCTTCCACGACGGACGTTTGCGTTTCAATGAACAGCAGGTCCACACCAGCGTCCACCAGGCATCCGATCTGTTCTTCATAAATGGCAATGACATCGCGCAGCGTCAGTCGTCCGTACGGTGCCATCAGCGATCCCAGCGGTCCGACCGATCCGGCGACGAATACGCATTCTCCGTGTTCGGCGACTTCGCGTGCCAGTTCGACGCCCCGACGGTTGATTTCACGCAGTTGTCGTTCCAGACCGTATCGTTTCAGTTGCACGTAATTCGCATCGAACGTGTTCGTTTCAAGAATGTGCGCGCCGGCACGCATGTATTCTTCGTGAATGGAGAGCACCATCGATGGGTTCTGGAGATTCAGCGCGGACCGGCACCGATCCGGGGGCAGGCCACGCATCTGCAACAGCGTGCCCATGGCGCCATCAACGATCAGTATCCGATCCCGTGTGCATTCGGTCCAGCGATGCGGCTGCGTCATCGGTTCCGCTCCGGTTGCCGGATGTTCGACCGTGTACGGTGCAGTGGTGCATTTCCGAAGTGACGAGGGGAAAAGTCACGGAGATGTCAGTGCACGACGTCACTTTCCCTCTCGTCACGTCACTTTGGAAACGTACCCCTAAGATGTGCCGGTTTCCGTCGATTCCGGAGTGAACGCACGGTCCAGGATCGGCAACAGGGCCCGGATGTCGTGTATCGGCTGCAAACACGTGAAATCCCGACAGGCGTAAATCGTTAAACGGCCGCGAATGGCGCGTTTGTCCCGCAGTGCCGGGTAGGGCAATGGACGTCGCGCATGTTGCCAGACGATGACCTTATACGGGAACCACAATCCGGCGAGTTGATCATATGCCGCCCGTTGGATTTCATCCGAGGGCACGACGATCACGATCTCATAGGGTTTTTGCTGGGCAAAATCCCAGGCGGCAACCAGATGGATCAGACGCGTCGGGTCCTGGGCCAGAGTACCGGAAAATGCCGCCACGACGGCATCCGCACGGTCGCGGTATTTCTGTATGCCGGTGATCTCGAAGATCCGGTACAGATTCCACAGGGCAACCGAGTTGCCGGACGGCGTTGCCCCGTCAAACGTCTCCCGGACGGGCACAATATAATCCGGATGGTCGGGAGCAGCGTCGTAAAATCCGCCGTGGGTATCGTCCCAGAACAGTTCGATAGCGCGGTCCATGAGACGAATTGCATGTGCGAGCAGGTCCGAACGACCAGTCAATTCGAAGAGATCAAGCAGCCCCTGGGCCAGGTACGTATAGTCAGTCAGCAGACCGTCCACACCCCGCGCGCCTTCCATATAACGATGGTACAGTTGCCCCGTTTGCGCGTCCCACATGTGACGCATCAGCCAGTCGGCAGCCCGTTCTGCAGCTTCGATCAACCAGGGCTGTTGCAGGTAAAACCCGCTCCAGGCGAATCCCGAAATCGCAAGACCGTTCCAGTCTGTCAGGATCTTTTCATCCCGCAGAGGACGGGGACGACGGGCGCGCACTTCGCGCAGTTTGCGTCGTGTCTGGTGCAGCCATTCCATCCATTCTTCCACACGCATCCGGTACTTTCGGGCCATTTGTGCGAACGGCCGGGCGACGTGCAGTACGTTTTCTCCGTGTTCGAAATTACCTTCCGGGGTAACACCGAACTGTTCGGCGAATCGAGGACCGTCTGTTTTGCCCAGTACTTGCAGGATTTCATCGTATGTCCAGGTGTAAAAAGCACCTTCGCGGCCTTCCGAATCCGCGTCTTCGGCAGTGTAAAAGGCACCTTCCGGATCCCGCATGTCGCGGTACAGATAGTGCAGGGTTTCATTCGCGATCCGGTAGTATAACCCGTTGTGTGTAGCCGCAAACGCTTCCGCATAGATCAGCGCGAGTTGCGCATTGTCATACAGCATTTTTTCAAAATGGGGCACATGCCATTCAGCGTCCACGCTGTATCGGTGGAATCCACCGCCGATCTGGTCGTAGATCCCGCCCATGGCCATGTGGTGCAGCGTCGTTTCCACCATCTGCAGGACCTCCGCATCGCGCGTGCGGAATGCGTATCGGATGAGGAAGCGTAGAGCGGCATGCGGTGGAAATTTGGGTGGACCGCCGAACCCGCCGTGCACGGCATCAAACGATGACCGGTATGTTTGCACGGCCTGTTGCACAAGTCGCGTGTATTCGATCTGCGCCGATGCGGTCGGCTGCAGCGCTTCACGCAGCAGACGCGTGAGTCGTTCGGCCGACTGTTCGATCTCCTGACGACGTTCTTTCCATGCACGTGCAATGGTCAGCAGAATGCGTTTGAACCCCGGTCGGCCCCATCGGTCTTCGGGAGGGAAGTACGTGCCCCCGAAGAACGGTTTCAGGTCCGGCGTCAGAAACACGTTCAGCGGCCATCCGCCGGATCCGGTCATGGCAATCACGGCCTGCATGTAAATCCGGTCCAGATCGGGCCGTTCCTCACGGTCGACCTTAATGGATACGAAGTGTTCGTTCAGGATGGCAGCGATTTCCGGATTACGGAACGATTCTTCTTCCATCACATGGCACCAGTGACAACTCGAATACCCGATACTCAGGAAGATCGGTTTATCCTCCCGGCGGGCTTTTTCCAGGGCCTCCGGTCCCCATGGATACCAATCGACCGGGTTGTCCGCGTGTTGCCGGAGGTACGGGCTTTTTGCGTGAATCAGGCGGTTCCATTTTCGGGGCTGTGTGGGCTTTTCTTCGGCCATAGTTGTGTCCTGTCAGGGAATCCCTGCGTCGTCGTGGGGCGCCGGTTGTTCCGGATACGTTTGCGCGTATGCGTTTAAAGATACGCGATCCCATGGGAGAAAGCAAAGGAACTCAGATTCGGGACAGGCAATGGGACAGGGGGATGCGCCGGATGCGTGGATGGCCCGGTCGATACCGGGTGTCGGGTGGCAGGTGGCGGGTGCCAGGTCCCAGATGTCAGGTCTCCGGTCCCGGGTGTCCGGTGTCCGCGCATCCTGGTTGACGGGATATCGCGGAGTCCATCGGGACACGCCGTGTCCCATTGCCTGTCCCGATTCCAGAAGGAACGTGGGAAGTGACGAGAGGATAAAGTGACGCGAAGTTACAAAGGGGGTACCACGGAGGCACGGGGTTCACAGCATAGCAACATCACGGTCCGTGTCGGATGCGGGTTGTGCGTTTTGTCCCCCGTGTTTTCCGTGCCTTCGTGGTGAAATCTTCATATCACTGCTCTTCTCCTGACTTTTCCACCCATCCGCGCACGGGGTGTCCAGCGGACGGGGCAGGACCAGACCCACGTCCGGCTGTCGAAACGGCAACCAGTCGGGATGGATCGCCGCATGGTCGTCCGTACGGTTTTCTCCGACGCTGTAAAACACCTGGCCGATGGCAGTATGCGCTGTCCGGATCGGATGGCCCGTCCAGGGATCGAGCGGTTGCCGTCCGATACGCGTTGCGGAGCGGCGGCGTGCGTGCGCGGTGTTCCAGATGGCCTGAGCGGCGCGCTGAAGTGCCAGGGCATGCAGGTACTGCCGGCGCAGAATATGCAGGGCTCCGGGAGCGTACATGTACGGTCCCAGCCAGGTCCAGAACCCCGGTCGGACGATCGGTTCGGGGCGATGCCACTGCGCAAGGCTGTCCAGATAGGCGCGTTGAACGCGCACGGTATCCAGATACCCGAACGTCGGGTATGCGGACCAGTACAGCACGGGACCGCGTACCCACGGCGGCCATGGGGTAAGGTCTTTCCGGATGAGTTCAGATCCCAGGGCACGGTAATAGTACAGTTCAAACGCGATCCATCGGCGTACGTGCCGGGTACCGTCGGACGTGAGCCACGGGATCCAGGGCTCCAGCGGTGCGTCCGGAAGCCAGCCGGTGCCCAGTGCAAAACACTCAAACCCGAGTGCACGAAACTTGTTCGCACTGAGGTGTGCGATCGTTGTCCGCTGGCGACCGATAATTTCGGCAAATCGGAAAATCTGTTGACAGTATTGTACCCATCCGGTGACATCGCCCTGTACCGCCGCCCGCAATCCGGCCAGTGCCAGCCAGCGCGGAATCGCGGTGAGGAATTGCACCTCGACCGGCGTGTCGATATAGGGAACCCCTGTACGGGTTGTCCGCACCGGCGCCCATTCCGTCTGTTCGCACCGCTGCAGCACGGCCGTCCAGTCCCGAACGGGAAGAGATATCGGCAGGGTGGATGCAAACACGCAGGCCCGGCCGTTGCGATAAAATACGGTCCGCACGTGGTGCCAGCGCCGGATCGTTTCCCGGAGATTGGTCGCGTGTGTACGGGCCCACTGTTCGATCCGGATCATGGATGCCCGACAGGTCCGAGCCCGTTCCGAAAGGGGTGCATCCACCCCCGGAGGCAGACGCACGTCCATTCGTGCGACCATCCGGGATAGCCGGCGTGTCTCCAGATAGGCGTACGCGCCGGTACTCGCGTAACTGCCGATCCAGATGGCCAGCATGGTGAGCGCGCCGATCAGCGGTCCCCGGCGGAATGTCCAGAACACCAGCACACAGGCGAGCACCCCGATGCTCGTGAGCAGTCCGTACAGATCATACCGCACCGGCGGTGTCAGGCCATCGATATATCGTTTCAGCGTGTGGATCCAGTGTGCGAAGGGCAGCACCGCCGCCCAGAAGATCAGTCCCCCGAGCATGTATCGTACCCATCGCGACCGCAACCACATCCAGCCGGCCACCAGACTCGTGACGGCGAACAGGATGACGACTCCGCTGCACCACCGGGGGACGGACAGTGGCCGCGGCAAGGGAGAGACCACCATCAGCACAGCACCAAGGACAGTCCACCCGATACCGCCGACAAGCGTGCACCACCACACGTGCGCAACGGCAGTTTTCCAGGAGCGTTGCACGGGACCGGATCTGGACAAACGGTTGACCAAGTGTTAACAACTCTGTCGTTGAACGACCTCCTCGCAGGAGGACGCCGTCCAGATGTCTACGGTACCCGCCTGGGCAAACGGTTGTAAATATTCCTCCAGTCGGGTGCGGTCTTCGGCCCGGACGATCAGGTACAGGGTGTGCTGACCGTCAATGACTCCTTCGGCTTCGATTGCCACACCGAACGTCCGGGCGCGTTCCGGTCGCAGATGCGCAAGTAACATGGCCGCCATTTCCGGCTGCCGCGCCGGGCACCGATCGGCAGGATGCTGGTGTCGAACGACGTATCGTTTCATGGTCCACCTTCCTGACACCGGGGATGGATACACTGCCAGGATGAGGCATGATCGTAGCAAATACGGGTCCGCAGTGGCAAGATCGTGCTACCCTGGGATCGGGACAGGCAATGGGACAGGGGTTGCACCGGTGTCAGGTGTCAGGTCTCAGGTCCCAGGTGTCAGGTGTCGGGTCCCAGGTATCCGGGACGGGAGACGGAAGACAGGGGACGGGGCATCGCATGGGCTGGGGATAGCGCATGACCGAATGGGTACCCACGGTGCCCCATTGCCTGTCCCGATTGCAGTGTGTGTCTTCGGGTACGGAAACCGTTCCCGTTGTGGGGATCATCCGGTGGTTTCCACCCGCACCCGGCCGCGCACGATGTCCTCCATGATGTCGCCAAACAGATCGATCTCCGACAGTCGGGTGTATACGTTGGGCGTCACGCGAATGCCCTGAAACCGGGAGTGGCGAATCGGGGTGACAATGATCCGGTGCTTGTGCAACAGGTAGCGCGCGAGGGATTCCGGCTCGATGCCCGCAATATCCACAACGAGCAAACCGCACCAGTTGCGTTCATCGTCCAGGTTCGTCATGAACCGCACGCGATCATACGTTCGCAACCGATCCGCCCAGCGGTGGTGCAGGTAACGCAACCGGGCGGCTTTCCGGTCGATACCGATCGTTTCATTGAACGCAAGCGCTTCGGCGATGGCATTGTGATTCGCCGCCGGGTGAGTCCCGATTTCTTCGAATTTCCGGATGTTGTCGTCCATTTCCGGAGGAGCCGCCATCAGGGGCCAGACTTTGCGGATCTTGTCTCGACGGACGAAGAGAAACCCCGTACCGATGGGTGCACAGAGCCATTTGTGCAGGCTGGTGCCGTAGTAGTCACATGCTATGTCCGCGTAACGAAACGGGAAATGCGCGAATGCGTGCGCACCGTCCACGATACAGTCAATCCCGCGCTCCCGCGCAATACGACAGACCTCACGGACGGGCAGGATTTGGCCGGTGATGTTGATCACATGGCAGATGTGAATGACCCGCGTGCGGGGTGTGATGGCGGCTTCTATCCGATCAATGAAATCCTCCGGGCGCATCAACGGCACGGGGAACGAGATCTGCCGTACGCGAATCCCCTCGCGACGTGCACGTTGTTGCCATGTCGTCAGCATCCGGGGGTAGTCCTGATCGGTGGTCAGCACTTCGTCACCGGGTCGCAGGTCCAGTCCGAACTGCACGATTTCCAGTGCCTCGCTGGTGTTCCGCGTGATCGCGAGTTCCTCCGGATCGCAACCGAACACACGGGCGAGTTCGGATCGAACGGTTTCGATCTGCGGTTCCAGATGACGCCACATCGTGTATGCTGGCGCCTGGTTCGAATATACCAGGTACCGTTGCAATGCGGCCATGACGGACCGCGGACTCGGACAAACACCGCCGTTGTTCAAATTGATGAGCGTCCGGTCGATATCGAACGCCGCCTGGACCTGTCCCCAGAACCACTCGTCCCGTGCCACGTCTTCCGGTCGCGCGTCCGGCGACAGGGTTCGCACCGCCGCGAGTACGTGCGACAGGGCGTCGTTCCGAAAAGTCGCATACATCCAACCGGTCCAGCCCATGGCCGTATATAGAAACTGACGACGGGTCAACATGGCTTCCCCTCCCGAGGGTACGCACGAATGCGTCTCCGTGATGGGATATGCTCGAACAACGTCCACAGTTTGATGCGTGAGTCCAGAGGATCTTACGGTGGCGCCGACGGTCTATCCGCGTGATTGACGGGGTATGCCGCCGCCTGCACATGGTTCGCGTTCAACCGCGAGACCCCGGTTTCCAGCCGTTCTATCACCTGTGTGACCGCTTCCAGCAGGGCGTCCAGTTCCGGCCAGCCTTCGGGGGTGACCGGGCGTTCGACCACCTGACTGACCGTGCGGGTGAAAAACGGACCGTTCCGTTCCGCGGCAAACCAGCCCATGGTCATGACCACTGGCGTACCCAGACAGTCGGCCAGATGCAGGATCCCGGTGTCCGGTCCGATCACCGCACGTGCGTGTGACAGGAATTCAATGAGCGCCGGCCAGTCCCACTGCGGGGCGAGATGGAGTTGCGAGGGACCCAGGGTTGTAACGATCCGTGCGGCGCGGTCCCGTTCAGCGGGGTGCGTCCCGGTCAACAGGACAACGGCATAGGGCGTGGTATTGCGCAGGTACCGTACCAGTGCTTCCAGCGTCTGTGTGGACCAGGTCTTTTCCGGTCGCGCCGCGTACACGTGGACCACCCAGAACTTGCGCGGTGTCAACCCCCGGTCGTGTAGCCAGGTGCGCACGCCGGTGCGGGTCTCATCGGGTACGGTAAACCATCGGGAACGTCCGCCCGCGAGCACAATGTGGTCGAGTTCCCGGAAAATCCGATCCGGTTCCAGACCGAGTCCGGTGAGCAACATCACGTTCTTTTCGATCACGTGCAGACCCTGTTTTTCCATGAAATGCGCGAAGGGAAACCGGTTGTACAGCCAGCGACTCAACGGCTCACGCAGGTCCGCGCGGTGAAACCCCAGCCGGTATCGGGCACGACTTCGCCAGGCCCAGATTGCGCTTTTGATCAACCCCTGAAAGTCAATCGCCCATTCATACTTCTGATGGCGCAACGCCCGTCGCAGCATCCAGTGGGGACGCCATACGGGCGTCGACAGTACCCAGAGGCGATGCACATCTGTGAACCAGCGGGCCAGCCGATCAAACGGGGTTTGCACGATCCAGTCCACAGTACTGTCCGGATAGATCCGGCGAATGACCTGTACGGCGGGCAATGCGTGCAGCAAATCACCAAACGAACTCAGACGAACAATCAGGAACCGACCGCCACTTTCCATGGTACACTCCCCATATGCTCCTCAAAGGGTCTGCGTATAGGGAATATGGCATTTCCAGGCCATCCGTGTATCCGACGATGTGGGCCAGGCATGAATCAGTGCAACCAGCCACCGCGACGACTGGATTTTCGGACCTCCAACGATGGCGCTGCGGATCCCCAGTGCGTGACTGACGGGGTATTCCGGAATGTCCTCCGGACGGGAGTAATCGCTCCCCTTGCAGTGCACATGCGGACGTAACACCCGCAGCACCCGCGTGAGGTCCCGCTCCGAAAAGGGGAACACGAGATCCACACCGTCCAGCGCGGCAACCATGGCCATCCGAACCTGAACGGAAAATACCGGACGGTCCGGTCCCTTCAGCATGCGGACCGACGCGTCGCTGTTGACCGCAACAACGAGCCGATCCCCCAGCCGGCGCGCGGCGGTGAGGTAGCACACGTGTCCCCCATGAATCAGATCAAAACAACCGTTGGCCAGCACGATCCGGTGGCCCTGTCGTTTCCAACGGCGCACAATCCGGGTCGCTGCCGTCAGATCGGACGCGATGCGTGCGTATACCATTTACTGTTTACCTTATTACTGTACGGTTCACCTTACCGTTCACCCTGAAATGCAACGGGCATGTACCGTTCCGGAAGCACTTTTCCGGGATTCATGATTCCATGGGGATCGAACAGCCGTTTGATCCCTGCATGCAGAGCCAGTGTGGTCTCGTCCAGTGCGATCGGCAGGTATTCACGCTGAACCCAGCCCACACCGTGTTCCCCGGTGATCGTACCGCCCATACGAACAACGGCGGCAAATAATGCACGGATGGCTTCCGGAAGACGATGATGCCAGGTCGTGTCGTCCAGACCCATTTTCAGGATGTTGATATGCACGTTTCCGTCACCGGCGTGACCGTAACACGCGGCACGAAATCCGTACTGATCCGCCAGCGTACGGACGGTATGTATGAGATCGGCCAGACGGTCCCTGGGAACGACGGCATCTTCTTCCTTGTATACGGACGTGTGTTTGACCCATTCCCCGAGTTTACGCCGGACCTGCCAGAGTGCTGTACGTCGTGCCGGGGTGTCCGCAACCTGCACGTCGGTGGCGCGGTGCCGTTCGCAGATATCGCCGACATGGACCATTTCCCGTTCCACGGTTCGGGTATCCGGTCCGTCCAGATGAATGAGCAGCAGGGCTTCACCCTCCGGAAGGGGAACGTCGGCCGGTGCGTGGGTGCGTGCAATGGCGAGTGCTTCCGCGTCCACGAACTCCAGTGCTGCCGGGAGGATCCGCGCCCGAAAGAGGTCCGTGATCGTCGCCGTGGCGTCTTCCCAGTGCATGAACGGCACGAGCAGCGTGACCTCGACCTGCGGACGCGGGATTAACCGCAGGATGATCTCCGTGAACACCCCCAGCGTGCCCTCTGAACCGACGAACAGTTGCGTGAGATTGTATCCGGCAACATTCTTGTACAGTTTGCCGCCCGTACGGATCCGCTCTCCCGTCGGGAGGACGACTTCCAGGCCGAGCACGTAGTCTTTCGTAACCCCGTATTTGACGGCGCGCGGACCTCCCGCGTTTTCCGCAACGTTCCCGCCGATCATGCACATGTCCCGGGACGCCGGATCCGGCGGGTAGAACAACCCGTGGGCCTCCACGGCACGTTGCAGATCAGCGGTGATCACGCCGGGTTCGACCACGGCGATCTGGTTCGTCGTATCGATCTCCAGGATCCGGTGCATGCGTTCCACCGACAGGACCACACCGCCGTATACGGGAAGTGCGCCTCCACTCAATCCCGTTCCGGCCGCACGGGGCGTGACCGGAATTCGATGTGTATGGCAATACCGGAGTACGGCGGCGACTTCTTCCGCGCTGCCGGGCAACAGTACGATGTCCGGCGTGAATGCCAGGTCTTCCGTCTCGTCCCGGCTGTATTTGGCCAGTGTGACCGCATCATGACGCACGTAAGCGGTACCGAGCACACGTTCAAAATATTGCACATCTCGATCCGTCACCCGACGCAACGGTTCAGGACACATGGCTGTACACCGCTTCGGACGGGTGCGAGGGATTGGGTGCCGCATCGTCCGGCAGGCGTCGTGCACGGATTTTTTCCAGGCGGCGTGGTCCGACTTCCAGGACCGTCATTTCCAGGCCGTTCCAGTAGATCCGTTCTCCGGGACGGGGCAGGTGCGGCACCAGGGAACCGACCCATCCTGCAACGGTTTCGAAGTCACCGGGTTTCTGATCCGGTGCGAGCCCCACGAGTTGCCAGAACAATTCGATCGGACATCGGCCGTGCACGATCCAGGACCCATCCGGTTCGACGCGATAGTATTCCGCATACTCTTCGGAGGACGCCGGCACATCGGTGAGCCGTTGCAGCAACGCGGAGGCCACACTGGACCACGTTACGAGTCCGAGCAGTTCTCCGTACTCGTCGTACACGAAAGCCAGCGGGATCGCCGGTGTGGTCCATTGTTCCCACAGGGTCTGCAGCCGCTGACCTTCGGGAACTTCCAGAGGACGTTCCCAGACGACGTCCCGCAGGGTCCCGTTCGGACGTGTACGAAACGCCGCGACCACCCGGTGCCACCGTACGAATCCGGCCCACCGTTCCGGTGCCGTTTCATACACGATCGCCCAGGGCTGTTGCGACCGGACCATCCAGGTGAGTACCGTATCCAGCGGGGTATCCACTGCAAACGCGTGGACGTCCGTTCGGGGTTGCACGATGTCTTCTACGGTCTCCGGTACGAACGTCGGGGTCGTTGACGGTGCCGTGGCCGGGAGTTGTGCGGCGGATTCGGCGGTCGACGCCGGTTTCCAGGCCCGTTCGATCAGGATCAGCGGTTCGAGGATCACGCTCTCCAGACGCAATACCCAGACCGCGGGTCGCCATATCCATCCCGCCCAGGGAGTGGTATGGTGTCCCCACCACTGACCGAGCGCGGCCGATAACACGGGGATCGCATAAAACAGCAGTGCACCTGTGACGATACGCATGGTCCAGTTGAACAGCGGATACAGCCATGCGAACCATGCGAGCGCGGTGAGCACCAGGACGATGCCCTGCAACATGCGTACGTACGACCACTGCGGGGTCGTCTCTCCGAAACGGTACATCCGGGGACGCGGGATATCCGATGCGGTGGTGCGATGGTGCCAGATCTCCAGGACAAAATGCACGGTCCACAGGTACACGGCCAGCACATATCCGAATACGGCTGTTCCGTGTAACCCCCGTGCGATCCAGGAGGATAGGTTTGAACTATCCATCATTGTGCCTCAACCGGGTCGCACACTCCCATCTGCACGTACGGTCGAATAATATCTTCCAGAATTGTGCGTTCCAGCGCAACCATTTCGCCCTGATCGGTGGCGTGGTCATACCCCAGCAGGTGCAAAAATCCGTGCACGAGCAGAATGGCCAGTTCCGTCACCAGTGAATGTCCCCGTGCGGCCGCCTGTCGACGTGCCGTCGGAATGGAGATCACGATATCCCCCAGATAGGTTTCACCGTCCGGGAACGTCTCCTGCATGGGAAACGCCAGGACATCCGTCGGGCGGTATTGCCCGAGGAACCGTCCTTTTAGCCGGGCAATCGTGCGGTCGCCGGTCAGCACAATGGTCACCGTTTGCGGGGGCACGTGCAGTCGTTCCGCCACACGGTTCAGAATGGTTTCCAGAAGGTCCCGTGGAATCTGAACATTCCGTACCCGTTGTACCCAGACCCAGCGCATCTGTCCGGACGTCATGATTCCGGCTCCTGCATCGACATCGTCGCCGGTGTGGACGGTGCGGAAGACTCCTTTTCGGCGGGCCGCATCGGCCAGGTGTCCTCGAACTGCAGTGTGCCTTCTCCGAAGTCATATCCGGGATACTGCACACGTTGATGATGCATGGTCACCAGCGCCTGGTACATGGTTTCACGGATCCGGTGAATGTCGGCGAGCGTCAGGTCCGTCTCGTCGAACTGGCCGTCCTGCACACACGTATCGACGATCGTATCGACCACGTTCCGCAGTTTGCGGTGCGTCGGTTCCCGCAGACTGCGGGCTGCCGCCTCGATACCGTCCGCGAGCATCAGTAACGCGGCTTCTTTGGTCTGCGGTTTGGGGCCCTCGTACCGGTAAGATTGTTCTTCGACCGCATTGGTACCGCCCATGGCCTGGGCTTTCTTGAAGAAATAGGTCATCAGTCGCGTACCGTGATGCTGGGGAATCATGTCCACAATGATCTTGGGCAATTTGTATTTCCGGCCGATTTCAACGCCTTCTTTGACGTGCGACAGAATGATCAGACGACTGATGTTCGGATGCAGTCGATCGTGCGGATTGGCAAACTGCTGGTTCTCCACAAAATAGTGCGGTCGAACGAGTTTTCCGATATCGTGATACAACGCCGCTACCCGCACGAGCAGGGCGTGTGCGCCGATGGCCTTGGCGGCAGCCTCGGCGAGTTGTCCCACACCGATACTGTGAAAGTACGTTCCAGGTGCATGCAGCGCCAGTTGCTGCAACAGCGGCTGGTGCAGACTGCTCAGTTCGAGCAGTTTCATGTCCGTGACAATGTCAAACCCGCTTTCAAAGATGGGCATGAGGATAAACGTGAGGATCGCCACCCAGATCCCGCTGCCGAGCGCGGCGATCATACCGTACACCGTCTGTTGCAACGGCGTGCGTTGGAATTGTAACCATTGCAATACGACGTGCCAGATGGCCAGCAGCAGACCCAGCCACAGTCCGCTCTTCAACAGATCGATGCGCCGCACGGTGTGGCGGAACAGGACAAGCGGTGCCAGTGCGGCACCGAACAGATAGAGAAACCCCCAGAAATCCACGTTCAGCATCACACCGACCAGGGGTGCACTCCATACGCTGAACCATCCGGCGCGTACCGGATCGCCGAGCACCATCCAGACCGCACTGCAAAGGGCAAACGGCAAACTGTAGAACAGTGCCGATTCCCACGTCGACGACAGTCCGAGCGCAGTCAGTCCGGAGAAGAGAAAACGGTTTTCAAGAATGAGTACACCCAGGAAGAACACCCAGGTCGTCACCGCAACGGCAAACAATGGCCGATCCTTCAGCAGGATGTTCGAACGCGGCAGATAGGTCATGCTCAGATAGAGCAGCACGGTCATGACGACCGTCAGGAGCACAACGGCGACGGTCCAGCGAAACCGGCGGACGGCGGTTTGCTGTTCGGCGATACGACGCAGGATGGTCTCCACCTGAGGTGTCACGCGCTGTCCGGCACGGATGATGATCTGTCCCCGGCGCAGACGCGTCCGTACTTCCGGAATCATGGCCGTGGCCTGCAATTGCCGCCGTCGGGTTTCTTCTTCCTGCGGCCACAGGTTCGGAATGATCTGATCCGCCAGCCACCGCTCAACGAATTCCGGATGTTTCGCGCCCATGATCGCGCGGAAACGCTCGTGCAGAAACCGGCGCACGGCCGGCATATCCATCCACTGCAAACGGTCCCGGTGATATCGCTGTTCCCGTTCGTTATAGATATCCCGGATGACGAGTTCGCCCTGTTCATTCGTCTGCAGTATTGCCGCGTCACTGATGACAAACGTCCGGTAGATGGCATCGATCCAGGCGTGGAACCGGGTCTCAATGTCCGCCGCGAACTGCCGGTGCCGCAGCCAGTTTCGGACTTCCAGGGGGACGCTGCGCAATGCGCCCGGAACGGACCCGTTGGGCGGCTCGCCCAGCCATTCGCGGCCGGCCTGGAAGATCT
>CAZIRO010000052.1:0-15708 GCA_964541595.1 uncultured Acidobacteriota bacterium | reverse complement strand
CCGGTGGCCACCGGCACACCTGTGGATCCGGTGGTTCTCATGTCCCATTGCCTGTCCCGATTTCAGAGTATCACACTCGCCATTCGTGTGGAGTTTCGATACAATAATGCATCTCCAACGTATGGCCGACAACCGGAACGCGGAGTATACGGTAGATGCACATGGAACGGTCATGGGTACCGCAGTGGTTGGCATCGATCCAGACGTTTACTCTGGAAAACGGGCTGCAGGTCGTGCTGCTGCCGGATACGGCATCGCCCCTGGTCGCCGTTGTGGTGGTGTATCGCGTCGGTGCCCAGGATGAACGACCGGGAGAAACGGGATTCGCACACCTGTTCGAACACATGATGTTTCAGTCGTCTGCGCACGTGCGAAAGAACGAATTCTTCCGGTATATCGAGAGCCACGGCGGTGTTTTCAACGGCAATACGACCCACGAGCGCACGGTCTACTACGAGGTTTTGCCGGCCACACAACTGCCACTGGCGCTCTGGCTGGAATCCGACCGGATGCGCGCGTTGACCGTATCGCAGGAACACCTGGACAATCAGCGCGATACCGTGAAGGAAGAGCGCCGATTCCGTTACGACAACCAGCCGTACATGCGGGGCTGGATCCGGCTGGGTGAACTGCTCTTTGCCAACTTTGCGAATGCCCATCCCGTCATCGGATATTATGAGGATCTGGACCGGGCGACCCTGCCGGCCGTTCGCGCATTCTTTCAGCGGTACTATCGGCCGAACCACGCAGTCCTGGTCATTGCGGGCGATATCGATGTCGCCGTCACCCGGGAATGGGTGATGCACTATTTTGCCGACATCGCGCCGGGACCCGAGCCGGAACGACCGGACCGCACCGAACCCCCGGTATCCGAACGCAAGCAGGTTGTGCTCCAGGATACGAATGCGCGTCTGCCGGGTCTATGGATGGGGTGGCAGATTCCCCCCTGGGGGCAGGCGGATACGTATGCACTGCTGCTGCTGTACTATGTGCTCTTTGAAGGAAAGGCGGCGCGCCTGTACCGAAAATGGATACGGGAACAGGCGATATGCACCCAGTTTTATCCGATCTGGGACGGACGTCGAGGTCCCGGATCCGTGCGTGTACTCGTCATCGCCCGTCCGGACGCCTCCGTAGAAATGCTGCTCGATTCGTTCTATCGGGACATTCTGACACCTCCGGTGACTCCGGAAGAATTCGAACGCGCACGTATGGTACTCGCCGCACAGTTATGGCGCCGCTGGCAGGAACTGCTGGAGCGTGCCCTTGATGTGGGGGAATCCGCGGCCCTGGACCATGACCCCTGGGCGCTCCGCCGTGATCTGGAGTCCCTGGCACGGGTGCGGCTTCAGGATGTCCAACGGGTGTGTACCGAATACCTTCGCGCCGATCGGGATGTGATCGTCTGGATCACACCGCTATCGCAGGAGCAGGTTGCATGACGTTTGCCTGGCGACCGGAAACGTTTCCCGCACGTGACCGCCCACCGGTGCAACCGCGCTGGCCGGAGGGAACTTTTCCCCGACATCTGCACGGTCAACTGTCCTGCGGGTTGACCTGGATGGCGATCCCCGCGCGTCATGTCGATCTCGTTCACTTTCTGTGGGTCACCGAAGGCGGCTGGAGAGCGGACCGGCCGCGAACGGGAATTCCGGAACTCATTGCGCGCTGCATGCCCGAGGGAACGATCCACCGGTCCGGACTGGAGATCGCTTTTGCCCTCGAGCGCGCCGGTGCCCGTATCCATGTCCAGGTAGAGGAAGATGCCACATACTGGCACTGCACCAGTCTGGCGCATACCTGGACGGACGCACTGGACATCTTTCTGGACGTGTTGAGTGCACCGTCTTTTCCCGCAGACGTCGTGCATCGAGAAAGCCGGCGATGGGTTCAGCAGATCGAGGCCGCCCGGGCCACGCCCGCGTTCCTTGCGGAGGAACGTTTACGGCGGGCCCTGTTCGATGACCACCCGTACGGACAGATGGTGCCGCATCCGGAATACCTGCTGCGTGTACACCGATGGGATCTGTTCCGCGGATACCTTGTGCAGATGGACCTGCGCCGGACCGTATGCATCGTCATCGGCGCAGTGGATCCGGATACGGTGCTTCGGCGTGTGGAACAGACGTTTACCGGATGGCCGATCACCCGCCAGTGGACGGCGTCACCCGCGCCATCCCCACCGCGTACCGGATGGGTACACTGGGTCGACCGTCCCGGATCGGTGCAAACGGAGATCTGGATCGGTATCGGGCTTCCCACACTGACTCCAGACGACTGGTGTCGCGGTCGAATTGCGAGTACGGTGCTGGGTGGTGGCGCTGCCTCCCGACTGTTCGTGCGCCTGCGTGAGGAAAAGGGTTATACGTACGGTGCGTACAGCCGCTTCCGCCAGATGCGTGACGCCGCCTGGTGGATAGCGGCCACACAGGTACGCGCGGAGGTCACCCGACCCGCACTTATGGAAATGCGCGCCCTGATCGAAAGCCTCTGGCAACGGCCGCCCGATGATGAAGAAACGGCAACGGCGATTCGTCACGTCCTCGGACGTTTCTTTGTTCACCACCAGACACTGCAATCATGGGCACAACGCCTGAGTGATCTCTGGTTGTATCAATGGCCGGAAGACTTCTGGACGACCTATCGCGAGCGACTGATCGCCACGACACCGGACGATGTCGTTCAGATTGCACAACGCTGGACAAACGCATGGCAGGTCGTCTGCGTCGGGGACCATTCTGCTGCTCTGGGTTCGGACGGTGATATCGCACAACACCTTCGCAGCGCCCTGGGCAGTCGCGTCCGGGGATGGACTCGCTGGACCATCCTGGGGGAAAAAGTGGCGGAGGGCACCATCGAATGACGCCCGATCCGGTCAGGTTCAGCGTATGGGGGAGGTACCTGACGTGACTTCCTGCGGACCGTTCATATTCGTAGAAGTAATCACCGTGGTATACGCATAAATCGTTGCATGGATCATACACAATGGGACGGTCCGTACGACGACATACCGCAAGAACGAATCGATCCGTGATGATTGAACCGATCCGGGAATTTCCCCGGACGTGGCGTCCCCCCGGATCGGAGCCCATTGCACACCTCGTCGCCATTCTGGCCAGTCTGGCGAAAGGGGATACCCGTTTATTCCACTATCCATCATCCCCCGGTCTGCAGGCCACCCTGCAGTGCCTGCAGACACTGAGTGTACCGATCCGTGTGGCATCCGAGACCGTGGAGATCCGTGGTCAGGGACTGTTCGCATATCAGGATACCGGAGACGTGCTGCATGCGGCCGGATCGTTGCGCACGATTCGATGGATGACGGGCGTCATGGCCGGGCAACCGTTCACGTCCTGTCTGACGGGCAATGACAGTATCCGCAACCAGCCGATGCGGCGGTTGATCGGCCCGCTGATGCTGATGGGTGCGGAAATCGAGGCCCGGAAGGGGAACTATCCACCACTCATCGTGCGCGGGAATCCCCTGCGCCCGATCCGATACACCCTGGGACTGCCGCAGGAAGACCTGAAGACTGCCATCCTCTTCGGTGCACTGTTCGCCCGGGGCGTCACCCAGGTCGTCGAGTCTCAGCCGGTCACCCACTACGGCGAACCCGTTTTTCGCGCGTTCGGTGCTTCGATCGAGCGTCAGCGCAAGGTGCTCTGTCTCGAAGGTCGACCGTATCTGCGCGGTCTCGGAAACTACCAGATCCCCGGCGATTTCAATGCCGCGCTGTGCGCGACCATCGCCGTCATGATCCATCCGGAAGCCCGGATGCAGATCCCCGGCATCGTACTCAGTCCCCGGGATCAGATGGTACTCGACGTGCTCTGCCAGATGGGCGGACGGTGTGAAATCACCGATTTCTCGTCCGATGGCATTCTTCCGGTCGGTACCCTGACCGTGGAATCCAGTCCGTTGCACGGGATTGAAATCGAGCGCGCAGCGACAAAAATGATCCACGAATATCTCCCCCTCCTGGCCGTTGCCGCTGCATATGCACGCGGCGACACGGTATTCCATATCGGCCGTGACGTATGGAATCGAGAACAGCGCGGGTTGCGTGCACTGCAAAGGGCACTACTCGCGATGGGTATTGAGATCGAGGTGACCAGTCAGGCGATTCGTGTATGCGGACCGCAGCAACCCAGATTGCCAGATACTGTGCGTATCACTGACGTTCGTTCCTGGCCCGCCGTGCTGATTCTCGGCTGGCTGGCCCAGCGTCCGATTACCTGCGTGTTTTCAGACCAGGCGTTGTTCCCGGATCCGTTTATCCACGGATGGCGGCTGGATACGTCATCCGCGACGCCGACGTGATCGGACCGACCGCCCGTACGCGCTGTTCTCAACCCCTGGATCCCGATCGGGATGACCATCATGCTGTACGCTGTCATCAGTGACGTGCACGCAAATCTGCAGGCGCTCCAATCGGTGCTTCGCTTCGTGCGCCGGAAACCCATCGGCGCCTGGCTGGTGCTCGGCGACCTGGTCGGCTACGGCGCAAACCCGAATGAGGTGGTGCGACTGATCCAGCGGTTGCGACGGAAATACGTCGTTCGGGGGAATCATGACCGCGTCGCCGCCGGCCTGGATACGCCGGAACTGTTCAACGAAATCGCGGCAGAAGCCGTACTCTGGACCCGGAAAACACTCCTGCCGGCGCTTCGGGGCTATTTGCGGCATCTTCCGGCCGGTCCCGTCCCCGTGAACACCACCATGGTCATCACACACGGTGCGCCGATCGACGAGGACATGTACATCCTGTCCGATTATGACGCGCTGCTGAACTTCGAACGAACGTCCGCCCGTATCGTATGGTTCGGGCACACGCATCTGCCGATCATTTACATTTACACCACCGATGGACAACTGACGCGGGTTCCCATTCCACCCGTACGGAAGATCCGAATCCGGCTTGATCCGCGCTACCGTTACCTCATCAACCCCGGATCCGTGGGCCAGCCCCGGGACCGCTGTCCCTGGCTGAGTTTCTGTCTCTTCCGGGATACCGACTGGACGGTAACGTTTTACCGGCTGCCATACGACATCTACGGGGCCCAGCGCCGTATCCGCCGTGTCGGTCTGCCCGACTTCCTTGCCCACCGGTTAATGATCGGCATATAGACCCGGCTATCTGCCATCCGGGACCGGCCACCGGCACACCGGTGGATCCGGTAGGTCCCCTGTCCCGATCTCAAATACTGAAATCGGGACAGGCAATGGGACACGGCGTGTCCCCATGGACCCCGCGATAATCCGTCAACCAGGATGCGCGGACACCGGATACCCGACACCCGGGACCTGACACCTGGGACCTGGGACCCGACACCGGAGACCGGATCCCGGAGACCGGTGTCGACCGGGCCACCCGCGCATCTGGCGCATCCCCTGTCCCGATCTCAGAGCAAATACCTTTGCGATAGCCCGGAAGATCAACCATAATGGACCCCGGAGATGCAGGGGGCTGTTCGGCCCATGCAGTCCGATGCATATCCGACGGAGTAGAGAACAGTGGGACGAAAACTGGGCCGTATGTTTAGCGCGCTGTTGGTCGTATTGCTCTTCGTCACACTGGCAGCCGCTGCTGGAACCTACTGGTATCTGCGATCGTATCAACGTACCTGGACCCTCGATCCCCTGCCGGAGGAAATGGCCTTTCTCGTGGATGCCACACCCGCACGGGTGGCCGTGGACTCGAATGTTGAATTGCACGGATGGATGATCCGCCAGGACGGTATCGCACCCGGCATCTGGATCATCCCCGATCTCGGAGAAAACCAGAACATCTGGTGGCCACTGCTGATCGTACTGGCAAAAGAGGGGTATCACGTACTGTTCGTCAATTACCGTGGACACGCGCCCTCGAAGGGCACTTTCTCCCCGGACGTTCAGGTGCTCGAACACGACCGGCTGACCGTTCAGACGCAGATGCCCCACTGGTTGCCACGCGCACGGCCACTGGCACTGTTTGCCCACGGGTTCGGTGCGTTCTGGGCGTTAAAGGCCGCATGTGACCTGGACGAAATTCGATTGCTGGTTCTGGAAGATCCGGTCGCGCAACCAATCGATCGAATGCTCCTTGAACTGGAGATACCTTTCGCGATGACGGCCTCACCCTGGTATGACTGGTGGACGGCGTCGTACCGCTGGCTTTATGGAGACCCGAAAATGGCGTCCACGTTCGCCTGCCTGGAACGCAAAAAACACCTGCAAATCTCGTACGTGTTCATCGTCTCCCATCAGGCCAATCCCGTATTCACGGCAACACTGTATCAGCAACTGCCTGAACCGAAGGAACAGATCCGTGTGCCGCGAACATTGAACATGGGACTCTCGCAGGAGGAACTCGAACACTACCTGTCGACAGTCCGGCAAACACTGCAACGTTATCTCCCCCGGGACGTCGATTCGATCGCCATTACGCAAAGGCATTGAGCGATGCTGTATTTTGGGATTGCCGGATGGAGTTATCCGGATTGGGAATCGATCGTATATCCGAGCAGTCGGCCGGCAGGATCGTATCATCCCCTGCGGTACCTCCGTGTGTTTATCGATGCGGTGGAGATCAACGTAACGTTTTACCGACCGGTATCGACCCGCACGAGCCGTCAATGGGCCCGGTTACTCCCGCGCGACCGGCCGTTTGCAGTCACGGCCAAAGTCCATCAGCAGTTCACCCATGCATCCCCCACGGAGTGGAACATCGACGATATTCGGGCGTTCCGCGCGGGTCTGGGTCCCCTGACGGCGCATCCGGCGTTCGTCGGCTGGCTGGCGCAGTTCCCTTATCGATTTCATGCTACTCCGGAAAACCGCGCACACCTCGAACGACTGCGTGCGGCGTTTGCGGACGATCGCCTGTTCGTGGAACTGCGGCATGCCTCGTGGATGCGTCCGGAAATACGTGACTGGCTGCGTGAACACGCGTTCGAATGGGTCAGCATTGATCAGCCGACCGTCGGTGCGCGGGCAATGCCGCTGGTGCCCTGGGTCACCGGCACCTGGGCCTACCTGCGCCTGCATGGACGAAACCGGGCGGACTGGTTCCGACCGGATGCGGATCGCGATCGCCGATACGATTATCTTTATGATGAAACGGAGTTGCGGGGGATCTGGGAAACGTTCCGGCCTGCGGTGGAATCCGCAGACCATGTGATCGTCATTGCGAATAACCATTTTGGCGGTAAGGGAATGGCCAACATCTTGCAACTGAAGGCGCTGGTGACCGGACAACCGGTCGCCGCGCCTGCGACGCTTGTGCAGGCGTTTCCGCACCTGCGGGGGCAACTGCAGCCAGTGAACGTTACGGCGCCGTGGAGTGTCTGAAATCGACAATACTGCACACATACCCGGATTCCCAATGGCGAAATCGCGCCTGCCGGGAGATCGCCATTGGGTCAGGGCGCGAAAAAAATACCCGGCCCCGGAATGCCTGTCATTCCGGGAAACACAGGTGAGGTATGAAAGGCACAGCCCGATGGTTGGGGATTCTGGGCGTCTTCGGCGTTGCGGTGATTGCGTTTTCTGCGGGCTTGATCGTCAGTGCCCGTCTGGACACCGGGTCGACCGGAATGACGCATCCGGTCACCCCGGCCACACGCGCTGTGGACGCCGATCGACCACCGAACGATGACGATATCGTACTGACCCAGGGTCTGTTCCGGCACCTGGTGCAGAGCACCAACCCCGGTGTGGTGAACATCAGTACCGCGGAATACGTGGAAGGCAGGGACTGGTGGGACCGGATGTTCCGGGATATGCCGGACTGGTTCCGGTTCTATTTCCGGCCACCAGAAGAGGAGGAACGGAGACGGCCACAATACAGCCTGGGTTCCGGATTCATCATCGATCCGGATGGATACATTCTGACGAATTACCACGTCGTTCAGAAGGCGGACGATATCACGGTGATCCTGCACAACGGGCACCGGTACACAGCCGAGATCGTCGGTACGGACAAACGTACGGACGTGGCTCTGCTGCGTATTCGTCCGGATGAAGATCTCACGGCGTTGCCTCTGGGAGACAGCGATCGGGTGCAGGTCGGCGATTGGGTGATCGCGATCGGTAATCCTTTCGGGTTCTCCAACTCCGTGACCACCGGGATCATCAGTGGTCGGGGTGGTCTGCGTCGCCGCATTCAATACGTGGATTACCTGCAGACGGACGCACCGATCAACCCCGGCAACAGCGGGGGACCGCTCATCAACCTGCGCGGCGAGGTGATCGGGATCAACACCTGGATCTGGTCGAATACGTATCAGTGGGGGGGTCTCGGATTTGCCACGCCGATCAATCCGGTGAAACGTATCCTGCCGGATCTGCGGGAAAAAGGATACGTCGAACGCGGGTATCTCGGAGTGAACATTCAGGTCTCCGAGGACGTTGACCGGGTGTTGAAATCGCTCGGTGCACCGTACGGTGCTCCCGTACTGGAGGTGCAGAAAGGCACGCCTGCGGATAAAGCCGGCCTGAAGCGGTACGACGTGATCATGGAGGTGAACGGAAAGAAGATCTCCGAACCCAGTGAACTCCCCGATATCATCTCGTCGTATCCGCCGGGAACGGAAGTAACTCTGAAGATCTGGCGTGACGGCAAGACCTTTGATGTGAAAGTGCGATTGGAACGGTTCCCCGAAGAAGCGGAACCCCAACCGCGACCGCGCCGTCGCAGGGAAACCCTGGGGATGGTACTGGAACCCATTCCCCCGGAGTTCATGCGCCGACACGATATCCCCGGTCCCGGAGGACTGATGGTGCGCAGGGTGGACCTGCGTTCACCCGCACAACGCGCCGGTATTCGCCGCGGTGACGTGATCCTGGAAGCCGATCGTCACCCGGTACGGACGGTGGAAGAATTCGTTCGCATCGTGGAGGACGCGCGCGCTAAAGGACAGGATACGATTCTCCTGCTGATCTGGCGGCAGGGAGCGACGGCACTGATTCCCGTCGAGATTCCGAAAGCGGAGTAAACATCCCGCGTCGACCGGAGACCGGCCGGAGTCGGTCTCCGGTTATCCCTTCCGGGTCGTTTTCAGTCCGGATGGATCATCGACCCTGCGATTTGCAGCGGTCCGGGAGAGGGAGGCCGTGCGTTTGAGCCAGCGCAGGGCTTCCGCCCGTGTACGCAGTTCTCCGTTGACCTGTCGGATCCAGATCCGATCCAGCAGGTCGCGATACACCGGTCCAGGGGGGATACCTATCTGACGCAGGTCATCTCCCGTCAGCAGCGGGGGGGCATGCTGCCAGCGGGTGAGAAATTCCCGACCCAGACGCTGCAGGCGGGCATCGCCCATGACCATCACGAAGAGCACCAGATAGACGGGCCAGCCGCGCCAGTGCACCATGATGTCGCCCGGGGAAGCACGGCGATGCCGCCGATACCACTGCATAAACGGTCGGACCTGATCCCGCACACCGCGCACCAGCATGTGCATCCGGTGGGGCCACTGGAATACGGTCACCAGGGGAACCCGTTCATCCGTCGGAACGTGCTGCAACGCGACGAGTGCCCAGAACATCCAGCGATCCGGCGGATCCTGCGCAAATTCGATGCGCCACCAGTCGAAGACTTCCACGGCCCGACGTACCTGATCCAGATCCCGGATGCGCCATACCCATTTCCGATACAGATGCGGCCACAGTGCATATTCGGTCATCCATCGAAACACCTCAAAGACGGCACGTTCGGCGAACAGATATCGCAGTTCCAGTCCCTTCCGGGGTCCCGGCAGGTGTTCGATGACCCCCGCATCGCGCGCTTTCTGCAACAGATGATCCGTTTCCGGACTCAGACGAAACCCGTACCGTGCGGCAAAACGAACCGCGCGTAAGATTCGCGCGGGGTCTTCGAAAAAACTCAGGGAATGCAATACCCGAATGGTCCCCGCGTGAATGTCCCGAAACCCACCGAACGGATCGATCAGTTGTCCCCGACGCGCGGGATTGAGCACCAGCGCCATGGCGTTCATGGTGAAATCCCGCCGGAACAGGTCCTGACGCAGGACAATACCGATCTCCACCCTGGGCGGCGATCCGGGTGCCGTATAGATCTCGGTACGCGCGGACGCAAAGTCCACACGCTGACCGTCGGGCAGCAACACCACCGCCGTGCCGAACCGTTCATAGGAGTGAACACGCGCACCGTGCCGTTCCGCCCATTGACGGGCGAGTTCGATCGCCGGGCCCTCCACCAGTACGTCCAGATCTTCGGGCCGCTGGTTCATGACAATATCCCGTACGGTACCGCCCACCAGGTATGCGGACCATCCGGACGCTTCCGCAAGGTCGCCGATCTCCCGTAAATACGTCGGCCACGGCTCCGGCAGCAAGCGCTGTACACGCCGCCAGAAGTTCAATGACCGCCCACCGGGACGCGGCAAATGCACGGCACTGAGTTGCAACCAATCGTATCGAGCCTGGAGCAATGCCATGCGGGTGATGACCCCGACGATGGATCCGTTATCCCGGACAAGAACGAGTCGGGACCGATGCGTGAGCATGGCGTCCGCCACTTCATCCAGCGAAGCCGTCTGCGAGACCACCGGCGGGGGCGCCGCCATGATTTCCACCACCGGGCGATCGTCCAGATGCAGGGACAGGGCCTGATCGATCGTTTGCCGGTAGACAATGCCGACGATGCTGCCCCGGTCCTCCACCGGAAGCGCGTTCACCCGCAGCAGGTTCAGCCATTCTCGCGCTTCCCTTACGGTCGTACGCGCCGAAATCGTCTTCACCGGGTGGGCCATGATGTCCCGTGCCACCGGCTCCCGGGGCAGGTGCGCGGCCACGACACGGGTCAGTGTTTCCTTCACCTCGGGCAACGTCTTATCGGCGATCGACGCGGATCCCGCATAGGGATGGCCACCACCGCCGAACGCGCCGAGGATCGCGCCCACGTCCACGCGTTGACTGCGCGATCGGCCGATCAGATACACGTGGCGTCGTGTCTGTAATGCCACAAAAATGACCTCGATCGGCATCTCGTCCATCAGGCGGTGTACGACGAGCGCGAGATCCGGAATGTATGCGGAACGGCGAATTCCGGCGAAATGCACCGTCGCCCCGGGAATGGGAAGCACTTCCAGGTGGTCCCGGATTTCCCGCAGACATGCGGCCTGCACCTCGTTCAAATGGATCTGCAGCCAGTCCCGGATCATGCGGATATCGGCTCCCTGAGAGAGCAGATACGCTGCAGCCTGCAGATCGGCCGGATGGGTACCGACGAATGTGAAAAACCCGGTGTCCTCATAAATGCCCAGTGCGATCAGCGTGGCCTCCAGACTGCTCAACCGGACGTTCTGACGACGGAGTGTTTCCACAAGAATCGTGGTTGTCGCGCCGTACGGCGCGGTGATCACCTCCACATCGATACCCTCCACGCTGACCGGATGCGTGTCGTAGACGATCCAGTGAACCCCGCGATCGCGCAGTTGACGGAATACCGGCCCGATGCGTTCCGGAGTGCCCGCATCCACCACGACGACGGTACGCACCCCGGTCAGATCGACGGTCTTCCAGGTGTAGAACTGCCGCGTGGTAAAGAATGGGTGCTCCAGAATTCGACGCACCGCGGCCTCGGCCGTATCGGGCAGGACCGGCACGGCGTCCGGATAGATATAGGTCGCTGCCAGCATGGAACTCAATCCATCGAAATCTGCGTTCGTATGCGTGGTAACGACCGTTTCGGGTCGGACCACCCGTTTGTCCACCGCGCTCATCGTCACTTTCCCCGCCGGAGATCATTTTGCATACGGTACCCCTTTCCAGAGGCTCAACAAACGATATATCCATTCGACGATCACGGCACGTGCCATTTCGTGACTGAGCACAATCGGACCCAGGGAAACCCGATGTGGAGCAGCCTGCTCCACGGACGGGGCCAGGCCGTAGGGACCGCCGAGGACGAGTCCGACCCGCTGTCCGCGGTGGACGCACACCCGCCACCAGCGCGTCCAGTCAGGTGGAGTCCAGACCTCACCGCGGGGACTCAGTGCGATCCAGTCGTCCAACCCGGTGGTCTGTTCGAGGATCCAGCGGGCTTCGGCACGCAACTGCGCAGCCTGCTGATGCGGGTCGCGAAATCTGGGAGACCGCCCTTCACGAATTTCACAGGGGACCCACCGGCGGATCCGGTAGATATAATCATCGATCACCTGACGCAGCGGTCGAGAACGGGTGGGTCCCGTCCAGATGAATACGATCTGTACCATTACGTCTGCGTCAACGCTTGACCACAGTTCGTGCAGAACTTTGCACCGGGCGGATTGTCCGCCTGGCACTGGGGACACCGGTTTGGAGATCCCTGCGGGTGTACGGGCCGGCCGCACTGCATGCAGTACTTCGCTGTCGCCGGCAGTTCAATACCGCAGTGGCTGCAAAAGACCGTCGTCTGCAGGCGGGTGCCGCAGGACGGACAAAACCGTGCGTCGGCGGGTACCGTCTGCTGACAACTCGGACAGGTCGCGCCGGCGGGTGCAGTACCGCCTCCCTGTTGCATGGTCTTTTGAATCATACCGGGAATCATCATCCCGAGACCGAGCCCCGCACCGAGACCCATGCCGGCACCGGCCGCGCTTCCGGCCTCTCCCGGTGGTTGCTGGGCGATCTCTTCAATGGCGCGCGCTGTCTTGAACTGCATGTACTGCTGCATTCCCTGCGAGCCGCCCAGGGCCGCCATTCCGGTGCGTTCGTCAATGATCCGCTGTACCTCGTCCGGCGGGGTGATCGCCTGAATGAAAAAGTCGGTCAGTTCGAGTCCGTACTTGGCAAAGTCTTCATGCACCCGATACTTCAATGCCGCCGCAATTTCATCATAATACCGGGGCAGGTCGAGAACCGTGCGCAGATTTTCGCCCAGAACGTCGTTCAATCGCGCCACGATGAGATCCCGAAGATATCCCGAAATCTGATCCACGGTATACACCTGTCGGGTTCCCACCAGTGTGTTGAGAAACAACTGCGGTTCCATGACCCGAATCGCATATACGCCGAATGCACGCAGCCGGACCATCTGCAACTCGGCGTCCCGAAACAGAATGGGTTCCCGGGTGCCCCATTTGAGATCCGGATAGACGCGCCGACTGACGAAATACACGTCCGCCCGAAACGGGCTGGTACCCCCGAGCGGCAAACTCAGGGCTTTCGTCAGCAGCGGCAGGTTCATGGTCGTCAGGGTATGCCGTCCCGGTCCGAAGACGTCCAGTGCCTTTCCGTCCCGGAAAAAGACCGCCCACTGATTTTCATGCACGATCAACTGCGCACCGAGTTTGATCTCGCCTCCGGGTTCAAACCGGTGCACAATCTCGTTCGGATCGGTTTCCTTCCATTCGATGACTTCAATCGTTTGCGGCATACGCACACTCCAGAAGTGTCCAAAGACGGCCGACTCCGCAGGCGCGCGTCCGGTGACCGTCCCGCAGCCTCACTCTTTGAGTGGCTGCCGGAACAGCTGATTGCGCGCCTGGAACCGCTCGTCTAACTGGTTCAGGGCTTCCTGTAATTGCCGAAGCTGCATTCCGGGATCCTGGGCCGCGTCCAGCGTGTCCACGATTGACTGGACGGTACGCACCTGATCCAGGAGTTGCACGTCCATCTGATAGAGTTGCGCCAGTTCCTGATCACGGAATTTCACCGGATCGAACAGCCCCGCGTATCCATAAGACGCGTACCGGATGAGATCCGCCAGCCGCGCCATCTTGCGCGCCAGTAAATCAACGTCGTCCAGCAGGTCAATGCGACCCTGTTGCATCAATGCGCCCTTAAAGTCCTCCACACGATGCCGCAGAAAGTCGATCTGCCGCGCCATATACTCCCGCAGCCGCTTGTCCGTATCACGCGCCGCCTCTTTTCGCCGGTATCCGGCAATTCCCGGAATCAGGTCGGCCACCCGCTCCAGAAAGTGTTTTTCACTCTGGTAAAGATCCGTCATGACGTATCTCCAGATATGAGATTCCCATCCCCGGCAGGTCTGGATCGAACGGAGATGGTTGCACATACGCTATACGTCCACTTACGCCCATCCATTCATCCGATACTCATAGTATAATCCAACGTTCGGTACACCGGTGGCCCGTCGTCATGAATGATCTGGCCCGTACGTTCAAGTACCTCATGGAGGTAGCGCGGCAGCGTGAACATCGCACGATGAACGGAACCGTCGTAAAACCGCAACGGCGGTTTCCGCATCCGGTCGCGTAACCGCCGATCGATCTCTTCAGGCGTCAGCGTACGCGGGTCCAGCACGTCCGATCCCGTGATCAGTCCCCACGGACTGGAAAAAGAGGTGATCTGAATGGAATACGGAGCAACGTGTGTGAATACCGTCTGCATGGTCTTGTGAATCGAGGCAAAATATTGCAACTCCGACAAACCGGTACTGCCGGATTGATTGACGATAATACCGCCGGGGTTCAGATGTGCACGCAGGATTTGAAACATTTCCTGCGTGACCAGGCCGACCGAAGGCGTATCTTCAACCGCTTCCGTGATGTCCATGATGATCACGTCAAACCGGTCGTCGGTGGCCTGCAGGTAGTGTCGTGCGTCGTCAATGACGACCTCGGCCCGTGGATCGTCAAACGCACCGTTACTCCATTCGGGTAAAAACAGCCGACACGCTTCGACCACCTGGGCGTCGATATCCACCATCACCACGCGCTGCACGGTTCGATGTCGCAACACCTCTCGTAACGTTGCCCCCTCGCCACCGCCGATGATCAGCACCTGCTGCGGGTTCGGGTGCGTGATCATCACTGGATGGACAAGCGCCTCGTGATAGACAAACTCGTCCACCTGCGCCGATTGGATGTGGCCGTCCAGAATCAGGCATTTCCCAAAGGCTTCCGTATCGAGGATTTCGATCTCCTGGTACGGGGAACGTGCGGCAAAGATCAACCGTCGGGCTTTCAACAGTGTGGCACTGCTCGGATTCACAAAGTCCAGGAAGAACCACTCTGCCGCAGCGTTCGGGTCGTTGCCGGCATCCACGCGCGTGTGTCCCAGTTGCATGGGAGCGTTTTCCGCCGGTGCAGGGGTCAACCCCCGCCGGATCATGACGAATACGGGATTCCTGGAGTGCAACCGTTCGATCAGGCTCCCGACCACCGTGATCACATCGAACCGGCCGGATGTGTAAATATCCACCGCCGCGTACCGGTGCTCCGGCCACGTATGGATGGCCAGGTGGGATTCGGCCAGCATGACCGTACCGGCAACACCCTGCGGATGAATCCGATGGAATACCGTATCGACGATGGTGGCCCGGGACCGTTGGATTGCCTCGAGGAGGACCTGTTTGATCGCTGCGAGGTCATCCAGGGGTCGGGGGTCACACTCTTTCAGTTCCAGCAGGTAATGTACCCCAAGGGCTTGCACCATCGAGGTTCCCTCCTGTCATGATTTCCACACAACCCCCTTGGGGGTCCTGTCGTTCCCTGTTCCGCCCACCCCCGTGTGCTGAAAATCGATCGCATTATACCGGGTAGTTCACGGAAGTACAACCGAACCGACTTTTGGGATCGGGACCGGCAATGGAACAGGGGATGCGCCGGATGCGCGGATGGCCCGGTTGTTAGGTCCCAGGTGTCAGGTGTCGGGTGTCAGGTGTCAGGTCCCGGGTGTCCGGTGTCAGGTATTCCGGGACGGGAGACGGAAGACAGGGGACGGAGCATCGCATGGGCGGGGGATAGCGCATGACCGCATGGG
>CAZIRO010000051.1:0-15809 GCA_964541595.1 uncultured Acidobacteriota bacterium | reverse complement strand
CACCCAAGTCCGACAAGGCCGCCACATCGAGTGGGGGGTAAAACCCTGGGTTTCGCTGCTTGGTGTCACCTCCATGGAAATGGATCTCACCGTTACATACGGACAGGTGAAAACGGTGGTGGAGACAAATCCAGGCAGTTCCCCTGAGGTCAGGACAGGCAATGGGACAGGGTGTGTCCGGATGATCACGCGATATACAGTCATACCGGATGCGCTGCCCCCCCGCCACCGGACACCGGACACCTGGGACCTGGGACCTGAGACCCGGGACCTGACACCCGAGACCCGACACCCGAGACCCGACACCCGGGACCTGACATCTGACACCCGACCCCCGGCAGCGACCGGTCTGTTCGTTCATCCGGGTACATCCCCTGTCCCATTTCCCGTCCCGATCTCAGGAGATCACCCACTTGACACGGGCGGTCTCTGGACCTATCTTATGACCGAGATCAACTAAAAAATTAGTAGGAAGGACCCATGCCGCGACGACCATCGTCCATGCTGACGGAAGCGGAATTGCGCATTATGGCCGTCCTGTGGCAACGTGGGCGGGCTACCGTGCGTGAGGTCCTCGAAGACCTGGAAGAACCCCTTGCCTACAATACCGTGCTCACCATCCTGCGTATCCTGGAACGCAAAGGCTACGTCCGCCACAAACAACGGGGACGTGCGTTCGTATATTTCCCGATCGTTCAACCAGCCCAGGTTCGCCGCCGGGTTTTGCAATACGTGCTCAGCCGATTTTTTGAAAACTCGCCTGAACTGCTGCTTGCCAATCTCCTGCAACATGAACAGATCTCGCCGGAAACATGGCAACGATTGAAACACCTCCTGGAGAGTATCGAGGAATAACATGACAGCCATCGCCGTGACGGTCATCACGGCACTGCTGAACGGTATGGTCATCAGCCTGGTGCTTGTACCGGTCGTGATTTTCGCAACCCGTCGGCTGCATCCATCTTATGGATACATCCTGGGCCTCGGCACATTTCTCGTTGTTGCACTCCTTCCGGTGGAATTCTTCTATCAAACGTATTCTTCCGCCGGGGTATCCGCCCGACCGAACTCACGTAACGGTGTGACTTCCGCCCCACCCGCCACCATGACTCCAGAACCGGGATATTCTCCGCATTTTGAACCAACGGCCCGGTCACCCGTTGCCGTGTCGCGTACTTTCTCCGTACGGAAGACCGGGGTGCTGCGTATACGTCTTCCGATCGTCTTCCCCGCCGGGCGATGGACGCATATTCTGCTTGCCGTCTGGGGGCTGCTTGCATTTGCCACCCTGCTACGCCGCCTCTGGGGGATTTACCGGCTGGTTCGGGTCACGCGTGCGGCACATCCTGCCCCGAAACCCCTCCAGCACCGGCTTCGGTTCTGGATACGTCAATGTGGTATCCGCCGGTCCGTTGTATTGCGCGTAACGTCCGAGGAGATCGGCCCGGCGCTCTGGGGTGGACGTCCCGCCGTGATCCTGATACCGCCCTCCCTATTGCAGCCGTCGGATGAACGGGTATGGGACTTTGTCATCCTGCATGAACTCGCGCACCTGCGTCATCGGGACGACCGTATCGTGTGGCTGCAACGGCTGCTTGAAGCCCTGTACGTTATCCATCCGGTACTGCGGTGGCTGGGCCGCCGGGTCGATCTCCTGCGGGAAATGGCGGCGGACGCCTGGGTCATCGCCCGGACGCAGCGGCCCCGGTCATACGCGGAGACCCTGGTGCATCTCTTTGCCCGGCGTCATCCGGTAGCCATGCCGGAACCGGGGTTTACGCACGCTCACCTGGTTCGGAGGATTGCCATGATCACACGTTATCGTCAGTGGCATACACGCCGATGGGTTTCTCTGTTCAGTCTGGCGATCCTGGCAGTGGGCGTTGTAGTGGTTACCATTGCACCGCCGATACTGAACATACATGCCGCGCCGGCACCGCACGTGAAGACCGCACACAGCCCGCAGCCGGCAGATCCCCAGGCAAAAGCGCAACAGGCATCGACAGAACCCACTTCCCAGGCGGACACAAAGGCATCCGAGCGCAATCGCAAACCGCAGGCGCGCCATTCTGAAACAAAAACTCCGTCGACACGTGGCCGACACGCGGCCCGGACGCAACCGATGTTCACACGTGAACGCCTGCAACAGGAGATCCAGCGGCTGCAGAAACAGATTCGGACGATCGAATCCATGCAGGAACAGATGCGCGAAATTCCATCAATACAGATCATCACCCCGCGCAAATCGCCGGTTCCTGCGGAAGAGATCATTGCATTCCTGCAGGAAGTTGCCCGCAAGGATAAAGACCCGGACGTGCGCGCAACGGCCATCCGGACACTGGCGCTCATGCGACATCCGCAAGCAAGCGCGGCAATCCTGGACATGTATGCAGGTGCGGATCCGGAAACAAAACGGTTGATCGTCCGGTATATGTACTTGCTACCTGCGGATGCCCCGACGCTGGACCGCGTGTTTCAGATGGTCGACCAGGAAACGGATCCGGAACTGCGTGCGGAGATCGTTCAGAGACTGGCCCTCATGCGGGATCCGAACGGGAAGATCCCCGATTTCCTCATGCGGTTGTACCGCACCACGAAAGATCGCGAATTTCGCATCATGATCGTGCGCTCCCTGAGCATCCAGGGCACGGAACGCGCGTTCCGGGCGTTGATGGACATTGCCCGTACGGATCCCGATCCGGCAGTCCGCAAAGCGGCTGTCCAGGCGATATACGCGCACACATTTGTATCAGCGCCTCCTGTGGAACCAACACCACCGGAACCACCCGAACCTCCAGAACCACCCGAATCCCGGCCCTGATCAGCCGCTGCCCGCATATTGGGTCGTTACGGTAGAAGCGAACACCGGGTCGCCCGGTCATGGCATGAACGCGGATCCTGCAGGGATGGTGAAGGGACGGGGGAAAAGTGCGTAAAGGGCCAAGGTCAGTTCCGCGCCCACCGGGTCACTTCATATTGCTTTTCCCTCGTTACTTCTCCCATCGGCACTTTTTCTCTCGTCACCTTTCTCCGCTTCCTGAAATCGGGACGGGAAATGGGACACGGAACGGGGCTTATTGGTAGCGATGGGTCGATGACCCCGCGCATGGTATTCCCCGATCCCCGACACCCAACACCTGACACCTGGAACCGGAGATCTGGGACCTGAGACCTGACACCCGACACCCGGGACCGGAGACCGGTGGCCACCGGCACACCGGTGGATCCGGTGGTGCGCATGTCCCATGGCCTGTCCCGATCCCAGTCTCTCCCCCGTGACACACTCGTTGCTTTATCCTAAAATGACGGGGAACATTCCGAATCCACGGTCCGGGATACACTGGAGCGCCATGCACGACGGGTGGACGCAGTTCTGGGACTATTTGCGCTGGGAACGTCATGTATCTCCGCACACGTTGCGGGCCTATACGGTCGATCTCGGCGATTTCCGTGCATTCTTACGGCGGTACCACGGTCGTGCGGACTGGGGCGATACGGAATGGGCACGGGTCACGAATGAAGACATTCGTGCATACCTGGCGGATCTCATGCGGCGTGGCTATCATCGCCGTACGGTCAATCGGCGGCTTTCGGCTATCCGGACGTTTTTCCGATTCCTGCAACGGCACGGGTACCGGCCAGACGATCCGACGGCCACGTTACGCAATTTGCGCGTGGCGGATGAGCCGCCGCCGGTATTGCACCCCCGGGAGATCGAACAATTGCTGCACCTCCTGCGTACAGACACGTTCTGGCATTTACGGGATTTCCTGATCTTCGGGTTCCTGTATGGACTCGGGCTGCGTGTCGGGGAACTCGTGGGCTTGCGGCTTTCAGACATCGATCTGGAGGACACCACGGTACGTATCCACGGCAAACGCCGGAAAGAACGCATGTTGCCGTTACTGCCGGCATTGCGCACGCCGTTCGTCCGTTACCTGCAGGAACGCGCAGCGCATCTGGATGTAGCACATCCCCACGATCGCGTCTGGATCAATCGTCGGGGCCGACCCTTGACGGACCGTGGTGTGCGTTACATTTTACGGCAATACCAGCTGCGCGCCGGGCTGTTACGTCGGATCTATCCCCATCTGCTGCGCCACACGTTCGCGACGCATCTCCTGGAAAGAGGGGTAGACCTGCGGACACTCCAGGAGATGCTGGGCCACGCGCACGTCCAGACGACGCAGCGGTACACGCATCCGGACTGGACCCACATTCAACGTGCGTATCACATGTACCATCCGGAGCCATGATGGCGCACTGTCCGTTCGACCGGCGTCACCGTACATGGGCGATGATCGTCCTGTGCACGCTGGGAATGGTCCTGTGGCCCCTGTTCGTTCACGGCGAGAGTGCCCGAACCATGTACCGTGCGGCACGCAGCCGGCTGCGCATCATGGAACGGGCACCGCACCGCTACAGCCGGTCCCGGTGGATCCGCCTGGCCGAACAGTTCCGACGGATCTACTACCGGTACCCCGCGAGCACGTATGCGGATGACGCTGTCTTTTTCGAGGCGGAAATTTATGCCCGGCTGTTTCGTCGCTACCACCGGGACGACGACTGGAACCGCGCCGTACGGCGCTACAAGTTCCTCATTGCGGAATATCCGTACAGTCCGCACGGACCGCGTGCGATCCTCACCGTGGCTGAACTCTACCGGCAGATGGACCGGTCCGAGTGGGTGGCCTTTTTTGAACAGTGCGAACGATTGTACAGCACCAAACGGTGTCGCCGTGAATCACTCTATACGGAACTGCAACGGTATGTACGCAACCCCGAACAACGTGCGCTGACCTCCGGACGCAGCCGCTACGCCGTGCTGGACCAGATTCGCTACTGGACGAGCACGACATATACGCGAATCGTCCTCAACGTCACCCGACCGGTACGGTACAGGACCGGGATTCTCCATCATCCGGACCGTTTATACATCGATCTGGATCATACGGTCCTCTCCCGTGAGGTGCGCAATCGCGTCTGGGAAATGGATGCCAGCGCGCACCTGCAGAAGATCCGGGTGGGTCAGTTCCTGCCGGACGTCGCACGTGTGGTGTTCGATTTTGACCGCATTAAAGACCATCGCATTTTTGTACTGGAATCACCGTTTCGCATCGTCATCGACATCTTTCAGCGTCCGTGGGAACCGGCGAGTCAGACGCGCACCGATGCAAAACCATCAGAATCGACACCGGACGAACCAGCCGAACCACCGCCGGTTCCGGAAGCCAACCGATCGGGCACGTACAGCGTGGCGCGGCAACTCGGGATGAAGGTCGCGCGTATCCTGATCGATCCGGGGCACGGCGGCCGCGATCCGGGCGCCATTGGTGTACACGGTATTCGCGAAAAAGACGTCACACTCGCCATTGCCAAACGACTGCGCGATGCCATTCAAAAGCGATGGAACGTTGAAGTACTGCTCACCCGCGAGGACGACCGGTTCGTACCGTTAGAAGAACGTACGGCCATGGCGAATTCCAAAGGTGTGGACCTGTTCATATCGATCCACGCCAACGCCAGCCGCCGCAACCGCCTGCGCGGGATCGAAACGTACTACCTGCACTGGGCACAATCGGAACGTGCGATGGAAGTTGCCGCACGGGAAAACGCGATTACCACGGCAAAACTGCATGAACTGCAAAAATACGTTCGTCTGATCATGCAGAACACGAAGCTGGAAGAATCCCGCGATCTCGCTGCATACATTCAAAAAGGCCTGTATGAAACCGTACGCAAGGAGTTTCCCACACGCAATCTCGGCGTGAAGACGGCGCCGTTTTATGTCCTCATGGGTGCGGAAATGCCGGCCGTCCTCGTGGAAGTGGCGTTCCTGACACATCCCGAAGAAGGCCGGTGGCTGCAGAACGAACGGTTTATCGACCGCGTGGTGGACGGTATCATCAACGGATTACAGGCATATTTAGAGGCCCAGGGCAGCCTGGCGTGGGTGCAGGCGAAAGAAAAGTGACGCGAAGAAAAGTACTGCGAATTCATGCCAAATAAACCGGAGGTCGGGACGGGAAATGGGACAGGGAATGCACCGGATGCGCGGATGGCCCGGTGGGCACCGGGATCCGGTCTCCGGTCCCGGGTGTGCAGAATTGCGGACGTTCCCTGTCCTGGTTCAGAATAGAGACCCTTTCGAATCGCCGGATACCATCCGGGCTGCGTGCCGGGTCAAAACGGAGAAGCCTCATGCAACCGGATACATTCCTCCGGGTGCTCGATCGGCTACGTGATGCGAAACGGCTTCGCACCGCACCGATCTTCCAGATGAAACGCTCCCGCGGGAACGATCCCTTTCCGGTATTGATTGCAACACTCCTCTCTTCACGAACGCAGGACGAAGTAACCGTGCCGGCCGTCGAACGGTTACTTCAAGTTGCCCCCACACCGGCGGACCTGGCCGATCTGGATGAAGCAACGATCGCGCAATTGATCTATCCTGTGGGGTTTTATCGCACCAAGGCACGCCATTTACGGCAACTGGCACGCATTCTGATCGAGCGCTATCAGGGTGTCGTCCCGGACACCCGCGAGGCCTTGATGACGTTACCCGGTGTCGGCCGGAAGACGGCGAATCTGGTGCTCAGTGAAGCGTTTCACCAACCGGCCATTTGCGTCGATACGCACGTGCACCGAATCGCGAATCGTCTGGGTGTTGTGCGTACGCGCACGCCTGAGGAAACGGAACGGGCGTTGATGACGAAGGTCCCGAAATCCAGATGGCGGGAGATCAACACCCTGCTCGTTGCACTCGGACAGACCATCTGTGTGCCGCGCCAGCCGCGATGTCCGGAATGTCCCGTCAGGGACCTCTGCGAACGGGTCGGTGTCGTATCGGTTGCGGAAAAGCGTCCGGTATCGGCACGCAGAAAAACCTGAGACGCTAAACTGCGCGTCCGAACAGTCGCAGCAACCGTTCGACCCGTTTCTCCACCGGCGGATGCGTACTGAACCACTCGGTCAGCCAGTTGGACCGCATACGGGCAAAATACAGGGGCGACAGCGCGGGAGAGGGTGCTTCCACATGCACGCCGTGCATGTAGTTCTCAATTTTCTGGAGTGCACGAATCAGCCCGTCCGGACGACCCACAAGACGCGCACCGCGTTCGTCAGCCATATATTCGCGCGTCCGGGACACCCACAGCTGAATCAACAACGCCGCAATCGGCGCCAGGATCGCCATGGCGAGCAACCCCAGCGGGTTCGCGCCCCGGTCGTCATCGTCTCTGCCCCAGCTGAACCAGAACAGTGCCCACTGGGCCATACGAGCGAGATACATGATGGCACTGGCGAGCACGGCGGCCACGGTCGTCACGAGGATGTCACGGTTGAGCACGTGCGAGAGTTCATGCGCGAGGACGCCCCGAAGTTCTTCTTCGTTCAACAGGTGTAAAATACCGTCGGTCACGGCAATGGCGGCGTGTTGTGGATTGCGCCCTGTGGCGAATGCGTTCGGGACACTGGTGGCCACCCGGTAAATGCGCGGCATCGGAATCCCCGCACGCGCAGCGAGTTCACGGACAATCGCGTGCACGCGGGGGGCTTCCGCTTCGGACAGGGGTTGCGCGCGATGCAGCATCAGTACGATACGGTCGGAAAACCAGTACGCAACGCCGTTCATCAACAGCGCGAAGATCAGTGCGATCGTCAATCCCGTCGGACCGCCCCAGAGGTCGCCAATGATGAGCAGCAGTGCGGATAAACTAACCAATAGCAATAATGTCTTGAAATGGTTCCACATGGCCCGGCCTCGAGCTGTCTGGGTATTGTAGCAGATCGATCATAAGTTTAATCCTGCGGCACCCCCGGGCAAGCAGCGGACCCCTGTGACACGGACGTTGCCATCCTGGTTCGACCTGGTGGGCGATACATTGCGAACCGCTATAATACAAAGTGATGAAAAAGGGGTCGGGAATTTTTGCGCGCGGCAGCAGTGGGTCCCATGGTGCGTATATTGCGTTTCGGAACGGTCTTCGGTCTGTGTGGGTTGATCCTGTGGACATCCGTCGGGTTTGCCTCCGATCCGTCTGTGGCCATCGCGGTGATCGGGGACTATGGGTGCGATTGCCCCGCGCAGGGGCGTGTGGCCCGGCAGTTGCTCCGCTGGCATACGAGTCACCCGTTTCAGATCGTGCTAACCACCGGTGATAATATTTACGGCAAAAATTATCCGGGGATCTGGCGGTATCTCGTCATATGGCACAAACGGGGGGGTCATCCGGCACTCTTTCCGGAACGGTTCGATCGCTATTATGCGCCACTCATTCAACGCGGCGTTCGGTTCCATGCAACGCTGGGTAACCACGACCTGGAAACCGCTCGAGGAAAATACCTGATCCGGGATCGGGCCCGGTTTGGTATCCTGGGTCCGCAGGGGTATTACAAACTGTCCCTCGGCAGGGTGTCCGATCCTGATGATCCGGCGGGCCGGCCGGTGGTCGACGTTTTTGTGCTGAACTCGAACCGGCTGTTGCGGGATCCCGATCTGGACCAGCGCAACTGGCTGGCGGATCAACTCGACCGCAGCCGTGCGTTCTGGAAAATCGTGGTCATGCACCATCCGATCCGTGCACCACGGGGTGGCCACGTCGTGCGTCCCGTATTGCGGCGGCGACTGCTGTCTCTGTTCCGATCCGGGGGTGTCGATATTGTGTTCGCCGGGCATCATCATTATTACGCGCGCATGCGTCCCGAAGCAGACGGTATCGTGCACTTTGTGGTCGGCAATGGTGGGGCGCCGCTGTACGTGCCGGGGCACGGACCCGATATTGCCTGTGTCGCCCGCGTGCACGGATTTCTGTATACCGTATGGACACCCCGGCGGATGTCTTTTCAGGCGGTGACCGATCGGGGGACCGTTATCGATGCCGGGGAAGTCCTTCATACGGAAAACGGCCGGGCATTTGCACAGGCCCGCTGCGCCGTATCCGGGGACGACTGATATGCGTGCACCAGACGTGGATGCCGACAGTTCCGCATATGTGGTCTATACGGTCGGCCATTCGAATCGCACCCTGCGGGATTTTTTGCAACTGATTACGTCTCACGAAATCCGGGCCGTGGTGGATATCCGCCGATGGCCGTCCTCACGGAAGTTTCCGCATTTCAACGGAACGGTTCTGGCGCAATCGCTTGCGGACTGCGGAATCCGGTACATCCATATGGAACCGCTCGGCGGATATCGCACTCCCCGGGCAGATTCGATCAATATTGGACTCCATTCAAACGGGTTCCGGGGCTACGCGGATCACATGCAGACGGAATTGTTTCAGGATACACTCCGGCAGCTGGAAAATCTTGCCCGATCCGTTCCGACGACAGTGATGTGTGCAGAAGCACTCCCCTGGCGGTGCCATCGATGGCTGCTCGCCGACCTGTTGACCCTGCGGGGGTTGACCGTCGTGCATCTCATCCAGCCGGGCCATACGATGGAACACCGGTGCACCCCGGGTGCGGTTCTGCAGGCGGGCGTTGTCATATACCCCCGGAGTGTGGAGGGAAGCGATACGGGGGAGTGACGAGGGGAATAGTGACGTGAAGTGACGTGAGAAGTAACGAAATTCAACGGGTTTACTTCTGAGATCGAGACAGGCAATGGGACACGGCGTGTTCCCATGGCCCCCGCGATAACCCGTCATCCAGGATGTGCGGACCCCTGAGACCCGGGACCGGAGACCGGTGGCCACCGGCACACCGGTGGATCCGGTGGTGCGCATGTCCCATGGCCTGTTCCGATCCCAGCGGCTGTCTGAATTGACAATATTCAGCACATCCCGCAAGATAGAGATGTACGCATCAGCGTATCGTCTGTACCTCCTGAAACGCCCCGTTCGGACCGTATCCCGGAGACGAACGGGGCAGCATCTCCTTCAGGAGTCCATTTCCGAGGTGAAACGGCAAAAAGGTGCAGGTCGCCCGGTCACGACCGTGGCCAGCGCAACGTTGTGGCCATTGAAGGGCACGACGTTGCGCTGCAATGGCCACTGCCGGGTCCATGATGTCATCATGACCGGACAGGCCGGGGCATTCGCCCCGTCGGTGGTCGAAACCACAGAACGGTGTATATTTATATACGAGCCGCCGACCACTGCCCGTTGAACTGTCACCGCACCCCCGAATACATGGGAACACCTGATCCACAAGAAGGAGACCCATGCGTATCGGAGTGATCGAACATATCGATTGCGCGCATTTCCTGCCGGAACACCCGAAGTGTGGACGCCTGCACGGCCATACGTATACGGTCGAACTCGTCCTTGAAGGACATCCGGACGGAGGAATGATTCTGGACTTCGCGGATATGAAAGCCAAACTCCGGGAGGTCCTGTATCGGTACGACCACCGTTCCTGGAATGAAGTACTCGAATATCCGACCGTAGAAAACATCTGCGTCCTGCTGGCCAACGCGTTGCGTCACACGTTTGGTGACGCGCCGTTTACCCTGCGCGTATGGGAGGGACACGGCAAATGGGCGGAGATCCGCTGGCCAGACGATGCGGAAGATCTGAAATAAATTTTGAATGACGAATATCGGACATCGAATGGGTAGTGTATACAGTATATACCCTGGGTGAGGAAAGCATACCCATGGTACGTGCTATCGGATTGCTGTCCGGCGGACTGGACAGCACCCTGGCGTGTCGCATTCTCAAAGACCAGGGTGTGGACGTCATCGCTGTACATTTCAGTACGGGGTTCTGCCTGACGGACCATCGGCGCGCGGTACGGCGCCGTAAGGACGCCGGGAAAGATCTATCCAATGACGCATTGAAAGCCGGCGCTCAACTGGACATTCCGGTGGAGATTATCGACATCTCGCAGGAGTATTTCGCACAGGTGTTGCTGCAGCCCAAGTACGGGTTCGGTTCGGCGATGAACCCCTGTCTGGACTGCCGTATTTTCATGTTGAAAAAGGCTCAAGAACTGATGCACGACTACGGTGCGCAGTTCGTATTTACCGGTGAGGTCCTGGACCAGCGGCCGATGTCGCAGCACTATCGGGCGTTGCAGATCGTGGAGAGAGAATCCGGTCTGGAGGGACTCGTTCTGCGGCCCCTATCGGCCAAACTGTTGCCACCGACGATTCCGGAGCAGCGCGGATGGGTGGACCGCGAGCGACTGCTCGCCATCCGGGGTCGGACACGCAAGGTGCAGATGCGCCTGGCGAAAGAGTTCGGCATTGTGGATTATCCGACACCGGCCGGCGGTTGCTGTGTGCTCGTCGATCCGCAGTTCGCGAAACGGTTGCAGGACTATCTGACCCACCGGCCGACACTGGTGATGGATCTGATGGACATTCTGCTCCTCAAAGTGGGCCGCCATTTCCGCCTGCACGCACAGCTGAAACTCATCGTGGGTCGTGAGGAAGCGGAAAACAACTTCCTGCGCCTCCGGTACGGTACCGACCGTGTTGTCCTCGGCCCGGTGACGGTAAAAGGACCGCTGGCCATTCTCGACGGCACTGTCCAGTCGGAAAAAGACCTGGTACAGGCTGCCCGGATCGTTGCCCGTTATACGGACCACACGAACAGCCAGCCGGTGGAGATCCGTGTGCGGCATCCGGACGGCCGGGAAGACCATCTACTCGTGCAGCCGGCGGACGATACGGAAGTCCACCGGTACCAGATCCTTTGAGATTTCGAATTTCGGATTGCAAATGTCGAATTTCAATTCGCAATTTTTCTATTCTTTCCACTCCTGCGGCAGCATCCGCACGAGATGCTTTAACCGGGCACCGTGGCCCTTGCGCATCACGAGCACGCGGTCACCGTCGCGGATGATCACAACATCTTCCACACCCATCACGCCGATCCATCCGGACGTATTCACGACGACGGTATTCCGCGTATTCATCAGCGTGGCGTTGCCGCACACGATGTTGCCCGCCTCATTTTTCGGCAGGATGCGATCCAGCGCCTCCCACTGGCCCACGTCATCCCAGGCAAACGCGGCTTCCACCATCCAGATACTGTCCGCATGTTCCATCACACCGTAATCGATCGAAATCGGATGGACACGCGCATATGCCTGTTGAAGCGCCGCGGCGAAGCGGTCGGTGCCGAAATCCGTCATGGCGGTATGCAGTGCCGCGGCGGTTTCAGGAAGAAACCGTTCGACCAGGGCCAGGATGCGGTCCACGCGCCAGAGAAATATGCCCGCATTCCAGAAATATCCCTCCTCGAGATACCGGACGGCGGTACGGGTGTCCGGTTTTTCGTGAAATGCCCGGACGGCGTACACACCGGTACGCAGCGGGGAACCCGGCTGGATGTAACCGTATGCCGTTTCCGGACGATTCGGACGCACCCCAAAGACGATTTCCGCGTCCGGGAACTCGTCCAGCACGGTCGCCGCCTCGTACACGGTCATCCAGAACCCATCGACCGGATGGATCCAGTGATCGCAGGGCAATACGAGCATCATCGTATCCGGTCCGACCTCGCGGGCGAGCACCATGGCGGCCAGTGTGATGGCGCAGGCGGTATCTCTTGCCAGGGGTTCCACGATCAGCCGTTCCGGGGGCAGGTCATTCGCCTGCTCGCGCACGATGGGCACGTGATCGGCGCCGAGGATGACCCAGATCCGATCCATCGGCAGGACGTGGCGGAGGCGATCCACAGTCATACGAAACAGACTGCGCTCGAACAGCCCTTCCACAAACGGTTTCGGACGACGCGGGGTACTCAATGGCCAGAACCGCTCGCCACGGCCGCCGGCCATGATCACCGCGTGCAGACTATCGGGCAGACGGAGACGCCCGCCCATAATCGTCCTCCAGCCGTACGATATCATTCTCATCGCACCGGCCGCACTGGATCTCGATGATCACCAGCGGCTCCTGGCCCTCGTTGGCAATGCGGTGTCGGCAACGCACCGGGATGTAGCAACCCTCGTTCGGTCGCAATTCAAAAGTCTCGCCGTCCCGAATGACCGTCGCCACACCCTGAACGACCACCCAGTGTTCACTGCGACCTTCGTGATACTGCAAACTCAGACGGTGGCCCGGCTGGATGACCAATCGTTTGACCTTATATCCGGGACCCATGGCCAGGAGTTCCCATGTGCCCCAGGGGCGTTCGTCAAACGTGGGTTCATCGGGTGGGATCGGGTGCATCACGTTCCCTCTTGCCAGGATGCCAGGTATGCCCGTTGTTCTTCTGTCAGCGTATCGATGGCCTTCCCCATCGCGCGCAATTTCAGGTGGGCTACCGTTTCATCGATCTCCCGGGGCACCGGATGTACCGAACGGTTCAGATCCCGTCCATGGTGTACGAGATACTCCACACACAGCGCCTGATTGGCGAAACTCATATCCATCACGGCAGCCGGATGGCCTTCCGCCGCTGCCAGATTGATGAGCCGGCCGTCGGCCAGGAGAAACAGGGTTCGTCCATCCGCCAGGCGAAAGGCCTCGACGAACGGCCGAATCGTATCCCGTTCGACAGCCATGGCGGACAGGGCGGGGATATCGATTTCCACATTAAAATGGCCGGCATTTGCGAGGATCGCACCGTCTTTCATGCGTTCAAAATGTTCCCGGCGAATGACGTGCTTGTTTCCCGTGACCGTGACGAACACGTCTCCCCGGGACGCCGCGTCCAGAAGCGGCATGACCTCGTAGCCGTCCATCACAGCTTCCAGCGCGCGCAACGGGTTCACTTCCGTCACAATGACGTGTGCGCCCATACCGCGCGCCCGCATGGCCACCCCGCGTCCGCACATTCCGTACCCGCAGACGACGACCGTGGACCCCGCCAGCAGGATATTCGTTGCCCGTACGATACCGTCAATCGTACTCTGTCCGGTCCCGTACCGGTTGTCGAACATGTGTTTGGTCATGGCATCGTTGACCGCGATGATGGGGTACGCCAGGACACCCTCCCGGGCCATACTGCGTAACCGGATCACGCCCGTGGTGGTCTCTTCCGTACCGCCGATGACGTGCACCAGGCGGTCGCGTTCCCGGGTGTGCAGCGTCGTTACGAGATCGGCACCGTCATCGATGGTAATCTGTGGGTTCTGTTCCAGCGCCATGTGAATGTGCCGGTAATAGGTCTCCTCGTCCTCTCCCTTGATAGCAAACACTTCGATGCCTTCATCGACGACCAGCGCCGCCGCGACGTCGTCCTGCGTGCTCAACGGATTCGACGCGCACAACCGGATGCGCGCGCCACCGGCTTTGAGCGTGCGGATCAGGTTGGCCGTTTCCGAGGTCACATGTAAACATGCGGACACACGTACACCTTCCAGCGGACGTTCACGGGCAAATCGCGCACGGATCTGGTCCAGGACCGGCATGAACCGTCGCGCCCACTCGATCCGCTTCCGTCCCTGCACCGCCAGGTTGACATCACGCACATCGTATGCCATGGGGTCTACTCCACAAGAAGAAAAGTATCACTGCCGCGCCGGCAGCATTATTTCGGGAGTGCGGTCCACACCCGTATGCTACCATTTCCACCCGCGTGCCGGTGTTTACGTCAGACCGACCGCCCGTGCCAGATCGGCGGCGAGATCCGTCTTTTCCCAGGTAAACTCCGGTTCCTCGCGACCGAAATGGCCATATGCTGCGGTTTTACGATAAATCGGACGACGCAGATTCAAATGCTCGATGATGCCGCGTGGCGTCAACGGAAAGAACTCCCGAATCAGCCGCAAAATCTCCGTATCTGATACACGACCGGTGCCGAACGTATTGACCATAATGGACACGGGTTCCGGTTCACCGATCACATAGGCGAGCTGGACCTCCATTTCGTCGGCAATACCGGCGGCGACCAGGTTCTTGGCGATGTACCGTGCCATATAACTCGCCGAGCGGTCGACCTTGGTCGGATCCTTTCCGGAGAAACAGCCACCCCCGTGATGGGCCCGTCCCCCGTAGGTATCAACCATGATCTTGCGGCCGGTCAAACCGGTATCGGCTTTTGGTCCCCCGATTTCGAACTTCCCCGTCGGATTGATGAAAAACTTTGTACGCTCATCCAGCCACTTGCGCGGAATGACGTCCTCGATGACCCGCTCGATCATGTCCTCCTTCAACGTACGCATATCCACGACCGGACTGTGCTGCACGGAGAGGACCACGGCTTCCACACGGATCGGACGGCCGTCCTCATATTCGATGGTCACCTGGGATTTTCCGTCCGGGCGCAGATAGTCCAGGACCCCGTCCCTGCGGAGTTCCGCCACGCGACGGCACAGTTTGTGGGCCAGCATGATCGGCAGTGGCATGAGTTCGGGCGTCTCGCGGCAGGCATAGCCGAACATCATCCCCTGATCGCCCGCGCCGCCGCGATCCACGCCCAGTGCGATATCCGGAGACTGTTCCTGAATGGCCGTGATGACCGCACAGGTTTCGTGATCGAACCCGTACTTTGCGCGGGTATACCCGATCTGCCGAATCGTATCGCGGACCACTCTGGGAATGTCGACATAACACGTGGTGGTAATCTCGCCAGCCACGAACGCCAGCCCCGTGGTCACTAAGGTTTCGCACGCCACCCGGCCCAGCGGGTCCTGTTCCAGAATCGCGTCCAGAATCGCGTCCGAGATCTGATCCGCGATCTTGTCCGGGTGACCCTCGGTGACCGATTCGGACGTAAACAGATAACGCCCTTGCCGCATCATAATACATCCCCTTATATGCAGGAAGAGTACGCCGCACGCCTCGGTGAGGGATCGAATATCCGATGTGTGGCCCTATTATGATTGGCCGGTGCTCGGGTGTCAACTCATATTCACTGGGATCGGGACAGGCCATGGGACATGCGCACCACCGGATCCACCGGTGTGCC
>CAZIRO010000050.1:0-15984 GCA_964541595.1 uncultured Acidobacteriota bacterium | reverse complement strand
TGGGGATAGCGCATGACCGCATGGGGACCCACGGTGTCCCATGGCCTGTCCCGATTTCAGGCAGCGGTCGGGCAGTGACGATCCTCACTTCCCGTTCCAGTGGTCCCATCCGGACGGTACCAGCCGTTCCGTGCGTCCGTCCGGCCATCGGATGCGGATTTCCCCCGGGGGACCGTCAATGATGCGGCCGATGTTCCGGATCCCCCGGTAAGGGGGACGGGGTACGTCCGGAGCGGTCACCACGATCCAGGCGTAGTCTTCACCGCCGGTGAGGATCCACTGCCAGGGATCGACCCCGAGCCGATGGCACAGGCGGGCGAAACTCACGGTCGGGTGCATGGCCGCAGCATCGATCTCCGCGGCCAGGTGATTCACGCGCAGCACCCGCCAGAGGTCGATGAGGAGGCCGTCGCTGACGTCGATGGACGCGTGTCCGTACTGTTGCATCCACGATCGGAACCGCACGGGCAACCGGGGACGCACGATGGCCTGAAGCGCGCGCCGGATCCACGGATGGTACGATGCGGGCCAGGGATCGTGCCGGTGCACGATGGTGCGCCATGCGGTGATGAGCGGTGTTTCCAGGTTCAGGTGACGCCACCGTTCAAACAGATGGACACCGGCTGCGGCCCATCCCGTGGGTCCCGTCAGCCAGACCCGATCACCGATTCGGGCACCGAACCGCAGCACCGGGTGGCGGGTACTGCCGATAACCGTACAGGCCATCGCCCATACCGGACCCCGCGAGGTGTCCCCGCCGGTCAGGTAGACACCCATACGGCGACATGCGCGGACAATTCCCCGGTACAGGGTACGGGCCTCCTGTGGCGTGCCTTCGGGCGGTACCTGCAGGGCAATCCACAGGAGACGCGGGCGTGCGCCCTTGACCCAGAGATCGCTGACACTCCGCAGGACGGCTTTCGTTCCCCAGTCATCCAGGGGTGCCCAGCAGCGTCGGAAATGGACTCCCTCAATCAACTGGTCAACGGAACACACCCACCACGTCCGATCCGGCCATCGGCCGACGGTCGCGTCTTCCTGCCAGGTGGCGTGAACGTATTCCGGTGGCGGTCCCGCCATGTGCGCGATGGCCTCGACCCATTCCCATTCATGCATGATCCGCCACCAGACCGGGCAGCGTCAGCCAGATCATCAGGATTTCGGAGTCCCCGAAGTTGTATTCAAACAGTCCGGCGACGCCCAGTGCGATCCATACCGAAAATGCGCCGACGGCCATCATGCGGTGCATGCGCGTTGTTGCCCTGCGACTCTGCACGAGCAGCCACTGGGCGCCGCTGAGGTACCATCCGATCCAGCACACCAGACCGATCAGACCGCGTTCCACCATGATCTGCACGAGGTTGTTGTGAAAGTGTTCGGGAATGCGGTCCGCGGGCATGGCTGAAAGGCGATAGTTGGGATACACGTAGGGCATCTGATCCGGACCGGTACCCAGCCAGGGATAATCGCGTACCACGCGCAGGGACATCGTCCATAACCAGATACGCATCTGGTTGGAGATCTCTTCCGGGCTGAGGAATCGGGTCAGGCGGTTCCAGACGGGCGCCGGAGCGACCCATGGAAGGATCAGCAGTCCGAGCAGCAGAACGGCGAGCACACGCACGGTCATGCGGCGGCCGTACATCAGGGCGACGATCATCGTACCGATGAGTGTGGCCAGCCAGGCGCTGCGCGTCAGTGAAAGGATCAGTACGAGGGACATGAGAATCAGGGCAATGTACCAGAACCCGCGTTTTCGCCAGACGGTGGTGGCCGCCACGGTCCATACAATGGCGATCGTGAGAATCCCACCAAGTGTCATGTAATGTCCCTGGAACCCGGTCAGCCGGGCCTCCAGCCCGACGATGCGGCGCTGGCCAAACTGAACCAGTGCCCAGACGGCATTCGCCGTGCCCGCCGCGGCTACCGCCAGGACCACCGCGCGTCGCGCGCGATCCCCCAGGGAACAGACGACTTCCGCGACCAGGACCATACCGATCCAGAAGGGCAGTTTCCACAACTGACGCCATGCCCGACCGGGCTCGAGCGCCCAGGTCACCGACAGGAGGGTCCATCCGAGGAACAGCAGGTTCCACATCCAGAAATAACCGGGAATGGCCTGGATCCCGCGCGATATGCGATGCGGTGCAAGTCCCAGATAGCCGACCGCCGCGATAACCAGCAGGACCTGCGCGGCCGTGATCGAAACCATACAGGCGATCAGATACAGGACCAGCCACAGGAGTGCCGGGTTCGGCCAGAACCGGCGTTGACCGATCGGGACGGAAGATTCAACCGGTGTCGGGCCGGGAGATGAATCGAAACCGGTGGGTACCATATAACGTTGCCTCCAGCATCATATGCAGCGCCTGCGTGACCGCCTCGTTGGTCACTGCGTCCACATTGCCGTCGGGTGCATGTAGCAGGATTTTCAGGTCCGTCCACGGCGCCCAGCGTGCCGGATCCACGGGTCCCCAGATGGCGATGACCGGACACCCGAGCAGTGCGGCGAGATGGGTGATACCGTTGTCGAATCCGACGTATACGTCGGTTCGGCGTAACAGGTGCATAACTTCCGGAAGGGACCACTGATGGATCAGAAATACCCGTTCCGGGGTAATGCACCAGTCTTCGATCGGGAGATCCCGTTCACAGGGTCCCGTGAAGACGCCAAACGTAATCCCGGTCCAGCGCTGGACCCATTCCCGAAAGAGCGTATACGTCCGCGCATAAGGCCATCGTTTCCAGCGGAACCGGGCGCCCGGGTGCACCAGGACAAACGGTCGGTCCCCCCGCCACTGTAACCACTGCTGCACGCGTGGACCGGGTGGACGATGCAGTGCGGGAAAACGGGGAGGCCGAAGCTGGTTTCGGTCGATGGGTCCGATGAGCGGGGTGAGCAGACGCGCCTGCACGTCCACGGTGTGCAGCGGACGTCCCACCATGACGTCGTCCACCGTTTGTGTGTAAATCCACTGTCCGCGAAATCGGCGCAGTCCGATTTTTTCCCGACTGTGCGACCAGAGCGCAATGAGCGCGCTCATGTGGCCGCCGTGAAAGTTGATCGCCCACTCGTATTCCTCACGCAACCAGGGACTCCGGCGAAGGACAATATGCAGATACCCGCGCGCACCGCGAGAGACAAACGCCAGGCGGTCGATGGACGGATAGTCTTCCAGCAGGGCGGCATATTCCGGATGCACAACATAGGTCACGTGTGCGTCCGGAGCGACGCGTTTCAGAGCGTCCAGTGCCGGCAGATTCAGCAGAATGTCTCCCAGGGAACGCAGCCGGATCCAGAGTATGCGCATACGGTTATCCTCGGGGCGATTATACCATGAACGCCACGTGGTCGATAGACCGTACCCCCGATCCGTGTGTCCTCCGTATGCGATGTACGTTTCACGGATTGCCGCGCAGGATACGCACGACGTCGGTATGTCCGTTATAGGCGGCCAGATCGCGTGCGGTCAACCCATCGCGACTGCGAATGGAGGGGTCCGCGCCGAGATCGAGCAGGACGCGTACGACGTCCACGTGGCCGTGAAAGGCGGCGGCCATGAGCGCTGTCCAGCCGTCCTGGTTTTGGGCGTTGATCTCTGCGCCGGCGCGGATCAGCGCGCGCACAATGTCGGCGTGTCCAGCGCGTGCGGCCATCATCAGGGCGGTGCGTCGCACGGAGTCACGCGCGTTCGGATCGGCGTGGTGGTCCAGCAGGGTTTGCACGATATCCATGTATCCGTTTTCTGCGGCGAGCATCAACGGGGTTTGCTGACGCGCGTTCGGTCGATTCGGGTCCGCGCCGTGTGCCAGCAGGATTTGCACGACAGCCGTCTGCTTGTGTGTTATGGCGATGCACAGGGCCGTCTCCCCCTGCGCATTGGACCGGTTCGGCCGTGCACGATGCTGCAACAGGAGTTCAACCAGTGCCGGGTAGGCACGTGCCGCAGCCATCAGCGGTGTGGTGCCCTGCTGATCCGGCAGATCGATCCGCGCACCGGCCTGGATCAACACCCGTGCGGCCTCGGTCGCACCCGCTGCGGCCGCATGCCAGAGCGGGGTACGACCCGCGTGGTCCCGCGCATCGATCCGTCCGCCCGCGGCGAGGATCGCCCGCACGATGTCCGGGTAATTCTGCCGCGCTGCGATCATCAGGGCAGTTCGCCCTTCCGCATCGGTCAGGCGGGGGTCCGCGCCGGCCGCGAGCAGTATCTGCACCGTTGCCACCCCGCCGCTGCCTGCGGCGAGTTCCAGAGCGCTCAACCCGATACGGTTCTGATGGTTCGGGTCCGCGCCGTGCTGCAGCAGCAGTCGCACGATTTCCGTATGCCCTTCGCTGGCGGCAAACATCAGCGGGGTCCATCCGCCGGGGGTCTCGGCGTCGACGCGGGCGCCGTGGGCGATGAGGACTTCGGCGATCTCCGGATGTCCCTTGAAGGCCGCCCACATCAGCAGAGTGCGGCCTCTATCATCCCGCAGATCGGGATCGCCCCCCTGGGCGATATAGGTGCGGACGGTATCCAGGTCGCCGTTCCGAACGGCGGTCCACACGGAGGGTTCCATTCCCCGGAGGATCGCGCACCATCCCCAGAGGACGATGGTGCATGTCAGCGTCACACGACATCGCATGGCCTACCTCTTCAGGTGGGTCGTGTGCTTTTCCAGAATTGCACGGATCCCCGGTTGATTGCGGGCGTAGTCCCACGCGGTGTACCCCTTGCGATCGGGTGTGTCCGTCCGGGCTCCGTGGTCCAGAAGCATGCGGACGATGTCCGCATGTCCGCCAAGGATGGCCCAGATGAGCGGGGTACGGGATTCCTGCGCATCGGGCAGTTCGGGATCGGCACCGGCATCCAGCAGGATCTGAACGGCACGTGCTTTTCCGCGATAACTTGCCCGACAGAGCGGGGTCCATCCGGACGAATCCCGGACGTTCGGGTGGGCACCCATGTCCAGGAGTGCACGCAGGACGGCCGCGTGTCCGTTTCCGGCAGCGATACTCAGCGCGCGGTTGAGGTGATCCTGCAGGGGAACTTCGGCAGGCCAGTGTTGCACCAGCAGGCGGATCACGTCCGCCTCCCCCCATGCGGCTGCCGCGTCCAGCGCGTTGTATCCGTCGCGATTGGGTACCGTGGGATCCAGCCGGCGCTGAAGCAGCGTGGCCACGACATCCACGGCGCCCGCCGTGGCGGCGATGATGAGTAGCGTGTCCCGATTGCGCGTGCGTACGTGAATGTCGGCGCCCGCCTGTAACAGGCGCCGGACCGTTTCCGCCTGCCGGGCCTGAACGGCCAACATCAGCGGCGTCCACCCGTCCCGGTCCCGTAAATCCACCGTACATCCGCCATCGAGCAGAACGTCGATCACGTCCGCATGTCCGTTCTGCGCGGCATAGTGCAGGGCTGTTTTCCCCGCGCGGTCTTTCTGGTCACAGTTGATGCCGGTATCCAGAAGACGACGTGCAACCGCGATATGACCGCCTCCGGCAGCGAGCATGAGTGCGGTAATGCCCTGTTTGGTGTGGGCCTCCGGGTTCCCACCCGCCCGAATCAGACGGTCCACGATGTGCACGAATCCGCCTTCCGCGGCGAACATTAACGGTGTCCATCCGTCCCGCGTTCGCGTATCCACATCGGCGCCCGCCTGTAACAGGAGATCGACGATTTCGGGCAGGTTCTTCCAGGCGGCCCACATCAGTAGCGTTCGTCCCTGCGCGTCCCGCGTGTTCGGATCCGCACCGTGCTGCAACAGCAGGCGAACCTGTTCAACGTCCCCCCGCTGCACAGCCTGGAGTATGGGTGCCGGAGATGGCACGGCAAGCATGAAAACGGTCCAGGACAGCAGACCCAGCACGTGCTGCAGCATGGTCGTTCTTGTAAATACGGGGTGGTTACGCGTGCACGTGTCGCACTTTTTTGTGGACGTAATCCATGAGCACGTACTGTCCCAGGCGCATCGGCGTGGTGAAATACGCCCTGCCACGTGCGATTTCGGTGACCTTCTGAACGAACCGTACAAGCAGGTAATCGTCCGTCAGCATGAACGTGTTGATGACGATTCCGGCTTTACGGCAACGCGCCACCTCTTTGAGGGTTTCTTCGATGATCAGGGGGTCCAGTCCGTACGGGTTTTTGTAGATATGCCCCGATTCCAGTGTGATGGCTGACGGTTTGCCGTCAGTGATCATGATGATCTGCCGCATGTCCTGGCGTTGATTCAGGAGGATCCGACGCGCCAGACGCAGCCCCTCGCGCGTGTTCGTGTAAAACGGTCCCACCCGGGCTTTGGCCAGATCGCGGAGGGGAATCTCTTCTGCGCTGTCGTGAAAGAGCACACAATGCAGCGTATCTCCGGGGAACCGGGTACGGATCAGATGTGCCAGTGCAAGGGCGACCTTCTTGGCGGGCGTGAACCGGTCCTCGCCGTAGAGGATCATGCTGTGCGAGCAATCCAGCATGAGTACGGTAGCGCAGGAACTCTGGTATTCACTCTGCAGGACCTCCAGGTCGTCGTATGTCATGTTCAGCGGCAGACGGGGACCCTCTCGTCGAATGGCGTTCAACAGCGTGCGCACCACGTCCAGCTGCAGCGTATCGCCGAACTCGTATTTCCTGGGCGCGAGGTACGCCTCCACACCGGTATCGAGTTGAACGGTTTCATGGGCCCCGAAACTCGAGGATCCGATGGCGTACAACAGGTCGCGAAGGCTCTTGTACCCGAGGAAGTCCAGTCCTTTGTCCGTCAGTTCAAACTGCACCCGCTCGGGTTCACGTTCACCCTCGCCGTCCGCCGCGGGTTCCGATGCAACGGCGGATACGTGTTCCGGCACCGGAGTGATGTATCCCTCAGATTGGAGCGCCTGCAGGATTTCCTGGACCAGTTGTTCGAGTTGTTCGGCCGTGGTACCCGGATAACGCCGGAGGATGCGTTGCAACGTATCATCGTCCAGCACCCCTCCGTGGAGCAGCGCATCCAGGATGGCATCGTGCAGATCGGCCATGGAATTGCCCCGCCGATAGAACCGTCCCATCGGGAATCCGGAAAACAGAAAGAAATCCTGCAGCGCCCCGAGCAGGTTCTGGAGGAGTTCTTCCATATCGCGTTCGCCCTGGTATCGGGTGTATTCCGCGCCGGCCATGTTCCCTCCGATCGGCCGTATAGGACCTATAGGACTTATAGGACCTATAGGTCCTATACCAGCGGTTCTCGGGACGTGGTCCGTCGAGGCGCACGGGCTTCCGCTCGCACGTATCCCTGTTTCGGGTGGCGGGCGATCCGTTTGTGCGCCCACAGGCCTTCCAGTACGAGTTCTGCTGCCCCCACCCGGACACTGTCCGCATGGGGTCCGGATTCGGTCAGGCGGTCCGCCAGATCGAGTAACTGCGGCACACGTTCGAGGACCGGAAGGATCGCCGCAGCCCGTTCCCACTCCGGAATGACGACCGATCCGCCGAGTTCAAACCATTCGATCAGCGTGGCACACTCTTCGAGTCGAAAGTATTTCCGGAAGATGCGGGCGATCGCCTGTCGAATCAAATGCTCCGCAACGGCCTCGGCGCCACGCATCTCGCCCTCGTATTCCAGTTCCAGTTTGCCGGTAATACCCGGAACGGCGGCATAAATGTCCGCAATCCGGGGCACAATACACGGTTCATCCGTACGGTAGGCACGCTGTTCGGCACTGCTCACGGCGAGTTCAAGTACCGCGATCGGCATCCGTTGCGATACCCCCGAACGCTGATCCACCCGGCTGTCCCTGCGGGCCTGAAAGGCGATTTCTTCGATCACTTCGAGGATGAATGGCGGCACGTGTAACGGACGGTCCACCGGACGCTGCCACCACGCTTCCTGACGGGTAATCGTCATCCCGATCGCACGGGTGGGCGGATAATGCGTGCGAATTTCAGCACCGATACGGTCTTTCAGGGGTGTGATGATCTTTCCACGGGCGGTGTAGTCCTCCGGATTTGCCGTGAAAACGAGCAGAACGTCCAGCGGCAGACGTACGGGAAACCCTTTGATCTGGATGTCGCCCTCCTGCATGATGTTGAACAGGGCGACCTGCACTTTGGGCGCAAGATCGGGTAGTTCGTTCATGGCAAAAATGCCCCGGTGCGCTCGGGGCAGCAGACCGAAATGGATGACGAGTTCATCCGCCAGGACGTGTCCGCCGCGGGCGGCACGGATGGGATCGATGTCGCCGATGATGTCGGCGACGGTGACGTCCGGGGTGGCCAGTTTTTCCACGTACCGCTGTTCCCGATGGACGAACGTGATCGGTGTGTCGTCTCCGGCCTCCTGGACAAGCAATCGGCAACGGCGACACAGCGGACGCAACGGATGGTCGTTGATCTCACATCCTGCAATGACCGGCAACCATTCGTCCAGGAACGACACGATCTGGCGAATGATGCGGCTTTTGGCCTGTCCCCGTAATCCGAGCAGGATGAAGTTCTGACGGGCGAGCAGCGCATTCACGATCTGGGGGACAACCGTATCGTCGTAGCCGTGAATGCCGGGAAACAACGGTTCACCGGTGCGAAGTTTATCGATGAGATTGCGGCGGATTTCGTCCTTTACGGATGGCGTGTATTCCAGTCGCCGGACCCATGCGGGATCCGCTTTGAGTGCCCCGAGTGTCCGGATTTCGGTATGCACATTCTTCCTCGATTTCGGCCGGTTTTCCCAAATTTAACCCAAATCCGGCAGAGATGCAATGCGGGCAGGACGATTTTACCCGGTGCTGCAAAACCAGCGCTTTCTGTCCGGGTACCAGTTTACAGGTTCGAGGGCGTCCGCTGTTTGAGATAGTTGCGCAAACTGCGAACGGACACGCCAAGCATGCGAGCGGCATCCTGTTCGGAGGCATGCACCAGTTGCATCAACGCCTGTGCTGTCAATCGGCGCACTTCCTGGAGAATAAACTTCCAGGGTTTCATCCGGTAGGTGATCTCGGGGTGCTCGGTGATATACCCGATCAGCCGGGAGATGAACGCTTCCCAGTGCGCGTCCGGAGCCTGCGTGCGGGTGACATAACGGGCCTGGCGGATGGCTTTCTGGATCGTGGACAGTTCCACCAGCAGTCCGGACGTCTGACGGAATACCGCTTGCTTGACCACCTCGATGAGTTCACGCACGTTATCCCACCAGGGGTGCAACCGCAACCGTTCCACAGCGTCCACGGTGAATCCGCGCACCGATCGCCCGTACTGGCGTGCCGTCTGTTCCAGGACCCACTGCGCAATGATCGGAATGTCTTCCGGACGTTCGCGCAGGGGTGGGATATGCACCCGGTATACGAACAGGTGTGCCATCTGCCAGCGATCCCACCACTGGCGGAATTCCTCCGCCTGGGCAAATACGACCGATGCGCCCCAGGGTTTGCCGTTCCGCCGCTGGCGCAAAATGACCAGGGCTTTCTCCATCCAGCCGTCCGGCCAGAGGTGCCAGTGATGAATGAAAAACGGCTGATTCCGTCGCACCGCACGGGTCCATTCGGAAAAACTGCGCCCCTGTGTGGCGTCGATCCATACGTACCGGTGCTCACACCTGCGAATGGCAAACGCAAACTCCCAGAGTGCGGTCTTTCCGGTACCGGGTTCACCGTTCAGAACGATACCCCCGAGATCACGCGCGATCAGATGCAGACTCTCCAGCACGGTTAACCAGCTCTCGCTGACACCGCGCAGGTCCGGACAGGTGGTGACTTCACGGATGGGCATTCGGCGTCTCCGTCGTGGGGTTTGCAGACGCGGTGACGTTTTGATAGAGAGAACGATACGGTTCCGGCAGGTTTTCCGTATAAATACGGATGTATGCGTGCTTGCGCAGTTCCGCCAGCAGTTGTTTGCGCAGTTCCTGCGATTTCTGCTGCCATAACCGTTCATAGATGCGGTCCCGGACCTGTTCGAGCGACGGGATGTCCCCGCCGGTTTTTTCCACCAGCCATACCCAGAGGATCTGATCCTCGCGGACGATCGGACCCCGCCAGGTTCCGGGGGGTGCATCCTCCAGGACGGACCGTACATCCTCGCGCAACTGTCCCGGATCAATCGGCCCGACCAGGGTCAGTTGCGCGTCGGCGATGTCATTCAACCGGGGTTCCAGGGTTTCCGGAGCGGCGCCTCCGGTGATCCAGGTCTCCACCCGGGCACGGGTTTCGGGATCGGACGGGATACGGATCTGATAAAACTGCCACCGCTCGGGCTGGCGAAAATCGTCCGGATGGCGGGTATAGTATTCTTGAATCTCGCGTTCGGTGATGACGATCCGGGGTTGCACGTAATGAACGACCACCTGCTGCGCCAGAATCTGATTGCGCAGGCTCTGGACGAACTGTTCATAGGTCAACCCCTCCCGCGCCAGGATCTGTTCGAACTGGGCATCGCTGGTGATATTGTTTTCACGCCGGATCCGTTCGATGGTGTCCTGGACATAGGGTTCCGGATCAAACCCGTACTCCCGGGCTTTCTGCACGAGGAGCCGCTGATCGATCATCTGGTCGATCAGTTTGGCCTGAATTTCGCGCAGACGGGTTTCCCGTTGTTCGGGCAGCGTCTGTTGCAGGATCTGCCGGCGGATCTGCGATTCGATCCGCTGCAGCTCCGACAGCAGAATGAATTCATCGTTCACCTGGGCGATCACGGCTTCCAGGATGGTGTCCTCGGCCGGCGTGTCCTGTGCGACACTCCGCAGGGCGAGTCCCGGCCATCCCATACACCCGATCATGACGAGTACACCGCACAGTCGTCGAATCATGATCACTCCTGACTCGCAGAGGATGGTGTGTCCGCACGTTGCCAGAACGACGCGGGGATCCATCGCCAGTGTACGTCTTCCGGGCGTACATGCAAACGCGCCCAGGCGATGTGAATGCGATGGCGACGGAGCCATTTGGGAATCCATGCACGCAGTGCCCGTTCGATGCGTTCGTCCAGGATGCGCATCTGGATCTCGTGCGCGACTTCTTCCAGGGGCGCGATGCCTTCCGGACGACGGTCCAGGATTTTAAAGATCACATATACCGACCCGATCTGGATCGGCGGTGCACACTCTCCGATACGGGTTTTCCGCACCAGCGTCCGGATGTCTTCCGGCAGATCGTCCAGATCCACCAGACCGATAAATCCGGATTGAGCGTGCATTCCGGGAATGACGCGATCCCCTTCGGTCACGAGATACAGATAGTGGTCGAACAGTTCGGGAACGACCTGGATTTGATGGTATACCCGTTCGGCCTCCTCTGCACGGTCAAACGCGATCTGCACAAGCAGTACCCGTTCTTTACGGTAGAACATCTTCCGGTGCGTCGCATAGTACTGCCGGATGTCCGATTCCGTGATCTGCAGTGCTTCCGGGTTTTCCATATAGAACGCATAGTTCAGGGCAACGAGTGCGTTCGCCTCACGCATCAGGGTGGGATCGGGGGGTAACGATTGCACGAGGGCGTGTGTTTGAATTTTTTGCGGCGCGACTCCCTGGGTCCAGCGACTGGCATCGACGCGCACGAGTTCTAACAGGAGAAAATCTTCCAGATAATTCCGGATCAGCCATTCCATATGCGGCCGGCGGTCCGCCAGGGTCTCTTCCGGTACGAGGCGACGGATACGTTCCAGCACGGTTTGTAACGTATAACTGTGCGTGTCGATCTGCAACACGATTTCCCGGCTGCGCTGACGCTGCAGGCGGTCCTGACGGTGCGCGATCCACACAATGAGCGTAATCGAGATCCCGCTGCCGAGGATCACGAATCCGCTGACGAGGTACCACCATCGTACCCGAAACATGCGTCTTTCCATGCGACGACCGTTTAATCCACAATGACCTGAATACCCGAACCGCGCAACTGCTGCTGAAACCGCGCCGGATCCGCTTCGCCGACCTGATAGTGATAGGGCACGGCAATGCGGGGACGAAACGCACGTACACACTCCGCCGCTTCGTCCGCGTCCATTGTATACGGAAGATTGATCGGAACCAACGCGAGGTCAATCCCACGGAGGTTACGCATTTCCGGGGTGCACTGCGTATCGCCCGCGATGTAAACCCGGCGATTGCGAACGGTCAGGACGTAGCCGTTTCCCCGACCCCTGGGATGGTACTGTTTGCGTGCGGGATCCGTGTTGTACATCGGAACGGCACGAATCTGCAGGATTTTCCAGCGCATGGATTCCCCGTTACGCAGTACGTGTATGCGGATATTGCGAAGTTGCGACTGGATCTCCCGGTTCACGGCGGGCGGCGCCACGATCTCCGTGGACGATTTCAGCGACGTTCGAATGGCGCGGACGTCCATATGGTCATAGTGCACATCCGTGATCAGAATGAGATCCGCACGCAACCCCCTGGGCAACGGTGCCCGGCTCCACGGATCGATCACGATCTGCAACGGCGGTTCGCCGGTCTGGACGGTGATCCAGACGGTGGCGTGATATACCGGCCGCACGACCACGCCGTCCAGTGGGATCTCACGCGCCAGTACCGGAACGGTACCCGGGACCACCCCGAGGATTCCCGCAAGGCACACAGAAATGATCAGACCGCGGACCCGAAGTATACGCCGTAGATGCATCGGATGCCTCCTCCAACAGGCGACGAGTGGCGCACACCGACCCGGTGTTTCCGCCGTATTGTCCCGTCTGCCGGTGGACCCGCATTGTACACACTGCTTTTCGCGCCCCGTTTCTACAGTCCGAGAAGCAGACGGATCCACCGGAACTGTAAAACTGTACGTAAAAGATCCAGATGCCAGTCAAAATGTGCGTGCATCCGGATCATGCGTAAAAATCCATCTTGTTGCACGTGTTCAAAGATCCGCTCGATCTGGTCATCGGACAGACGCGCGAACATTTTCCGCAGTGTGTACCCGGCCAGGATCTCCGGCCCGAGTCGTCGGCGAATGGCACGCTCATACTCCTGCAGGTGCTCCCGACGCAACCGATCCGCGCGCAGTGCGGGTATGATGTGTTCCACCGCCGTGTGCGCACCGACCATTCCATAGTAGATGCCACCACCGGTCGTTGTTTTCACCTGTCCGGCGGCCTCTCCGATGGCGATCACGTGGTCCTGGACGATCGGACCCTTCCATCCCTGCGCGATGGGTTTGAAATCGACGGCGACCCTGCGGAACGCCACACCGTGTCGGGCGTCCAGGATGTCCAGCATACGCTGGAAGAACGGACGCGCGGATGTCTCGGCCATCAGTCCGGTGCGGATGATGCCGTTGGATATGGGAACCATCCAGGCGAATGCGCCGGGTGCATACCTGCGACCGATCCAGCAGGTCGTCATGTCCAGAGGACGTTGGACGGGAACGTGTGCCTGGGCAGCGCGTAAAAAGTCCCGCGGTCGACCGAGTCCCACCTGGCTGTGTAAACGGTAGTGAACACCGGTTGCGAGTACCACGAGACGTGCATGCAGTCGAAACGGTTGACGGTCCGTACCGACGTGACCGGTCAGGGTCATGCCGCGCGGGGTCGGCTCAATCCGGGTAACCCAGTGTGCGGTTCGGATCGCCGCACCCGCGGATATGGCCCGTTCGGCAAGTGCAGCGTCGAACCGATCGCGCGCGACCACATACGCCAGGGTCGTGGGGTGCCGATAAATAAAGGACGTTTCATACGGACTGACGAAGCGCACGTCGCGGATCGACGCCAGGATCGGGGCACGGGGCAGGTTCCAGGTGCGATACGCCTCCTCTCCAATGATGCCCGTACACACCTTGCCCTGGCCGATACGTGGTCGATTGTCGAGCAACAACACGGCGAACCCCTCGTGTGCGATCTGCGTGGCCAGGATGCATCCGGCCGGGCCTCCACCGACCACCACAACGTCCCAACAGCCCACTTCAGACCTCCCAGTACGTCCACATTTTCCACCCGGACCGATACGTTTCCACACACCGGTAGACAACCAGAGTATACCGGAAGCACAGCGCAATGCCAATTGGTGAAGGGACTGAGATCGGGACAGGCAATGGGACAGGGGATGCGCCGGATGCGCGGATGGTCCGGTGGACACCAGGTCTCGGGTGTCAGGTCCCAGGTCCCAGGTCTCAGGTCCCAGGTGGCGGGTGGCAGCGCATCCGGTATGACTGTATATCGCGTGATCATCCGGACACGCCGCGTCCCATGACCTGTCCCGATTTCAGGTGAAGGGACCGGGATCGGGACGGGCGGCGGATCAACGGATATGGGGGAGCAAGGGTCCCGGTCCGGGGGCGGGCGCTACGGACCGGGAACCCCACGGTGGCGGGCTTACTCCTTTGAGAAGGTGAAAGTGACTTCTTTGACCTCACCTGCCTTCACGGTGACTTCCGCCGTTTGTGTGCCGAGTTTTTCATGCCAGGCTTCCAGGGTGTATTTCCCCGGTGGCAATCCCTGAATGGTAAACGTTCCATCCTCACCGGTAACGGCAAAAAACGGGTGGGGCAGAATATGGAGATAACCCAGCATCCAGAAATGCACGTCACACTTCAGTTCGATGCCGAGTTCCGGCTTTTTGAACGTTCGGACTTCTTTCATCCCCGCGACCGGTTGGGCAAGATTAAACGACTGACTGGTTTCTGAATCCGCCCGCACGTTGTGTAAAAGTGCGTCGGAGTTCCGGAATTCTACCGGTTGACCGACCATGGCGGCAGCGACATGCGGGATGAATTGACAGCCGATCTGGTCGACGACCACGGGGTCTTTCGGCGGCTGGAATTTTCCCTTCACGTTCGACTTCACATACACGAGCACCCATCGCAGTGTTCCGTTCTTATTGACCACGATGTCTTCTTTGTACAGGGGATTGTTTTTACGCAACTGTTTACACTGCAGTTCTGCCCCGAAACTGACCGGTTGTGGTTTGGGCGGAGTACCTTTGAACACGACTTTCCCCCGAATCGTCGCCGTCTTTCCCGCCGCCCAGCCGGTCGTCAGCACGCCGATACTCACGATCAGAGCGACGATCGGCACGATACCGATCCAGGTCATGCGCTTCATTGTTTGTCCTCCTGTATCAACCGTTGTGGAGATAATGCCATGGAACGCAGTCGGGTCCATGAAAACGCTGGACCGTCGTGCGCACTCTGCCAGGTCCGTGCGGCGGACGGAGTGGCGAATGCGATCACGCCGTATCCCATGGGTGTGGTCACACGGCGCGTCCGAACGAACAACGCCGTTTCTACCGGGGTCCATATTGTGGTCGTGTAGTCATGGACCCACGCGTTTTGAATCGTCACGTTTTGTGTTTGCACAAACCGTACCATACACCCGATGTCGTCAAACAGGTACACGTGGCCGTCCGGGGTCGTCAATGCTGCGGCGAATCGGGATTCACTGATCACCATATGGCACGCATCACATACGTCTTCACCGTACCGGATATCCGGCGGCGTTTTCCCATATGATGCACATGCCATCCAGCCGACGATCCAGCCGATACCGATCCAGCGCAATAGCGTCCCCTTCACGGCCAGCTCCTGCGTGGAAATTGCCAGAATGCCACCACCATGGCCAGGACGATCCATCCGATGAGGATCGCCGCCATGGTTTCCGGTAGGGCACCACCCAGCGTGTGCACGGCAAACCGGCCGGCGGGACCTAAAACGTCCAGGTCGCCCTGCAAACCCTGAAACGCAGCCAGACGGAATGCCTGCACGGGATTCACCACGGTGATCCAGAACAGTGCCATCGGCGTGATACGGGCGATCATGGTCATGCCCATCCAGCCGAGGTCACTGAGAAAGACCACCACCAGCCAGATGAAGATCGCCAGGCTGAGTGCAGTCGCTGAACGGTGGGCCCATACGGACAGTACGGTTCCCCAGCTGAGAAATACCAGACCGAGCAAAACGGTCCATCCCACGAATTTCAGGTACACCCCGAGGTGCTGCGTGGACGCAAATCCGGCGATGAGCAGACCGCTCAGCCCGAACCCGATCAGGATTGCAGCGATGAGGACGACGGCCATGCCGACCCATTTGCCCAGTAATACTTCTCA
>CAZIRO010000049.1:0-16502 GCA_964541595.1 uncultured Acidobacteriota bacterium | reverse complement strand
ACCCGAACCTGACCCTCATGGGTCTGCGCGCCGTACACCCGACCGCCGACGTAGAGTTTTTCCCGACGGGTGAACGTGAACTTCAGATCGGTAATATACCGGTACAACCCGATCTGGAACGGACCGAGCATGCCCGGTTCCACCGGTTCCGGTCGGTATCCCAGGATCGGCGGATCGGCGTAAAACTCATCCCGTTGCAAGAACGGCACCGTAAGGTGACCCTCCCAGAAAGAAAACTCCTTGCCGATCGGGTTTTTCACCAGCAAACGGAACCGATACCTGCCCGGCACGATGGGTCTCGCGTCCTGCAGCAGGATACCGCCCCGAATACGTTGCAGCGCATCGCGGTTATTGAAATTCAGCCGGAACGTCTTGGAAAACTGATAGATCAGTCGTCCCGTGTCCGCGTCTTCCAGCCGCCCCACCGTCTCAAAGACGGTATATACGCCCTTGTCCGATTCCCCGACAGAGATCGTCTCCGGTTGAATCGCATAGATCCAGAGATGATACCCCAGGTCCGGCCACCACTGCAGATAGTGGAACAGGCGTGCCTGGATGTACCGATTGGCCTCTTCGATCTCGATCATGCCCGCGTACCGCTCGAACTTTTCCGCATACGAATCGTCGTAATCGAGGTTGTGGAAGTCCAGAATCCGGGCGAGCATGAGTTCCGATTCCGGAGACGGCATGAAGTTCAACGGCAGTTCACCGGGAATCGGAGACAGCACGACCTGTGCGAGTGTGGGGTGAATTTCGCGCAGGTAATCGTACATTGCCTCGAAATCGGTCGGTGAAAATCGCTCACGGTGGATCAGGAGTTCGTACGGACCGTCACTGACCGGACTGTACAGTTTGTAATCCCCGGTACCGCGTCGTTTGTAAAACACAATGGCAAAATGTGCGGGTAAACCGGGACGCCCCTCGCCGTAATAATACCAGACTTCGACCGGATATACGGAGAGATCCATATCAAACCGTTCCGTACTCTTCGGAGGTCCCAGGATCATGTACACCCGTCCCCGGTCGGTTTTCCAACCGGGAATGGATCCGAATCGGAAGTATCGGTTCACATAGGCAAACCGGCGTTCCAGTTCGTCCCGGAACTCGTTTTCGGGCGTTCCGGGTGTCGGGTCGCGATTGCGCCAGAACAGTTCGATAAACCGATCCCGCATCCGGTCGTTTTGCAGGCGCAGGAAGACGTCCCGTTCCTTATCCGTCATGATCCAGTACGTCAGTTCATAGAAATGGCGATACTTCCCTTCTAACTGGCGGGGATCGATCTTGGGCGGGCGTTCTTTACTCCAACCGATACTGCACGGAACGAGCAGGACACCGATACCCCAGAGTACGAACCACCAGCGACACGCGCACCGGTGCGGATGGGCCATGCGTGTACCCCCCTGCATTCGGTTCATCCCTTCAGACAGACGACATTCGCCATCTTCGTTGCATCGTGGCTTGAAAAGCAACGATCCTTTGAGAAGTTTCAGGATGCTTCTGCGGGTGTCCAGATGCGTTGCCACACTTCCCAGGTATCATACAGACATCGGGTCAACAGATCGCGTGGCCAGACCATGACCACATGTTCCGGACGGGCATCCCCTTGGACCCGGCGCCGTTCGATACGTGCCGTCCACCGGTCCCCATAACCGTACCACCACATTTCATAGTAACCGCGCACGTCGTCGTCCCATGCGGTCGGCGGATCCGAACGAACGAGTGCGGTCCATTCGCTCGGTTCGAATTCGATCAGACGCAGTGGTTCCTGCAGGTAATGGATGGTGCGGCACCATTGCTGCACGAGATCATGAAACTGATGTCGCGTGGCCACCCGCTGGGAAGGTACCTGCCAGGAGAACTGCAGATAATCGATGACAACGGACCACCGATCGACGTCCTGAACGTGCAGGGTCACACCCATGCCGGGCAGGTGAAATACCACGGTTTCCGGTGTCTCCGGATTCAACTGGTAACAGAAATTCTGAATCCGATGACGTATGGCTCGTGCGCCCATACACGGCCTCCTTATCCCCCTATATTGGCGCCTTCGGGCGGGAATTGCAAGGATATTCCTCTGAAATCGGGACGGGCAATGGGACAGGGGTACCACCGGATCCACCGGTGTGCCGGTGGCCACCGGTCTCAGGTCCCGGGTGTCCGGGTCTCAGGTGTCAGGTATCCGGGACGGGAGACGGAAGACAGGGGACAGGGTATCCCATGGACCGGGGACATCGCATGGCCGCATGGGCACCCACGGTGTCCCATTGCCTGTCCCGATTTCAGTATTCTTTTCCGGGATCGGGACAGGCAATGGGACACATGTTCCGGACAGCACGTTCATGCCATCTGAACGTCCAGATGCGATCCGCCGTCGTACGAAAGCACACGACGTCGGTTCTGCAATACGGTCTCCAGATGTACCGGTCGCTTCCAGAGCAGATAGATGTTCTTCAGTGTTTCCTTGGCATACGGAATATCCAGGTCAATCCCGTCATGGGCGTGTTTCAGATACAACTCGCCCCGGTTTTTGTAGTTTCCGTCCAATACGTAAATCACCGGTTTACCAAAATTGGTCAATTGATGCAGCAGTTGTTGCTTGATCTTGCGGTAGTCACGGTCTTTGATCTCGTAAAATCCCGTCTCACGGTTGTACTGGTACACAAAGAGCCTGTGTGCCACGCAAAATTCTTCCGTCAGATACCGGTCAATGAACGTCAGATCGTTTGCAAACCGCCGAACCTCAAAGATCTTCTGCAATCCCAGACCCAGTTTGCGATTCCACTGTTGTTTCTTCTGCATGTCATCGCACTGTTCCCATTCCGGACCGAACCGACCGGTATTCCACCGGTGTTCGATATCTTTCCAGAGTTCATATCCCAGTTTATACGGGTTCAACCGGTGCGGAGGCGACGACAGCACGCTCGCGTGTTTGTCCGCATATTCGATCACCTCACCGTCTTCCAGTAAATGACGGGTCATGATCCGGGAGTGCCAGAACGTCGCCCATCCCTCATTCATGATCTTTGTTGCCTTTTGCGGTGCAAAGTAATAACTCTCGTCGCGGATCATGGAGAGAATCACTTTCTGCCAGTTTTCCAGCGGTGCGTGCTCGATGAGGAACAGCAAAACGTCTCGCTCCGGTGCGATGGGGAACGGAGGTGGAGACTGCCGTTTTTTCTCGTGCGCTGCCTTCTGGGCTTCGATGAACTCCGGCGGGTTGATGTACGGATCCAGATACGGACGTGGTACTTTCAGACGGATGGGATTGGGCCGCGGTTCGGGTTCTTCCGGTTTCCTCCGGCTTTTGCGTTGAATGAACAGCGAATGAAAGTCAATGAGGTCTTCGATCGAGAGACAGACGTCAATGAATGACTCCACTTCCTCCGGTCCGTACCGTTCGATATACTTCATCACCATGGCTTCGTGGTTCGCCATGGTGTCGATCATCTTCCGGTCGGTCCGCGCAAACCACATGTTGTTTTTGAAAAAGTCCGTATGAGCGAACACGTGTGCAATGACCATCTTCTGGTCCACTCGCGTGTTGCTCTCGAGCAGATATGCATATGCCGGCTCGTTATTGATGACCATCTCATAAATCCGATGTACACCGTATCGATATCCCTGGCGCAATCGCTCGTATTCCATTCCGAAACTCCAGTGCGGAAACCGTTTCGGAAAACCGGAATACGCGGCGAGTTGATTCATCGTCTCGTAGTCGACGATTTCAAAGATGGTCTCGAGCGGATCCAGGCCCTCACGGATGACCACTTCCTGCACTTCCTGCACCATTTCCTGGATCTCTTGATGGGTCCATCGCGGCATATCGGGACTTCTCCGAACAACGTTACTTACCCTTACCGAGAAAGGCCTTGATCGAATCGTAAATCTCTTCCCGGCTGTTGATGCGGGACAGGATCAGATTGTCATAATCTTCCAGATGGCGTTCGAGGTGGTAGATAAAATCGCCGCTTCCATAGGCACTCTTGACCTGACCGTAGCAGAACAGGTTCACATGGGGCAGATAGTGATCGCGCAGCATCTGCACGCAGAAGTCCGTATCGCCACCGTCCCAGTTGTCCCCGTCGGAAAACTGAAATACGTAAATGTTCCACTCCTCGGGCGGGAACCGTTCCTGGATGATCTCCCAGCCGAGCTTATACGCAGAGGAAATGCGTGTGCCCCCGCCCTCACGAATCCGGAAAAACGTGTCACGATCGACTTCACGGGCCACCGCATCATGCACAATGTAACAGGTCTCCGTTCGTTTGTAGTGATGGCGAATCCAGAGATCGATCCAGAAACTCTCCTGACGAACGATCTCCTTCTGTTCCGGTCCCATGGAACCGGAAACGTCCATCATGTAAATGATCACCGCTTTGGCGATCGGGACCATCCGTACTTTCCAGCTGCGGTATCGACGGTCGTCACGGATCGGGATAATGATCGGATTTTCAAAATCGTAGGTGCCTTCAATGAGATGACGCTTTAACGCTTCACGGAACGTACGGCGAAAATGACGCAGTGACTCCGGACCCACACGTGCAATCCCCGTGTACTTATCCCGTTCAACGTAAATGTCCTCTTTTCCCTTCGGTCGGATACGCGGCAATTCCAGTTCCTCAGCCAGCATTTCCACGAGTTCCTCGAACGTGATCTCGACTTCAAGGATATGTTCACCCGGCTGATCGCCTGCCCGACCGTCGCCCTCTCCCTGGTCATATCCCACCGGTGTACCCGGTTCACCCTCTCCCTGGCCAACGCCACCCATCTTGCGATAGTCATAGCGAAAGTGCGGAATATCGATCTGGGGAATGGGCACACTGACCACACCCTTACCGCGCGGTACGATCAATTCGCCGTAACTCATATATTTCCGTAAATTTTTACGGATCTTCCCTTTGACGATCTCCCGGAATCGCTGGTAATCCCGATCGATGTGCAATACCATGGGTCGTAATCCGTTCCAACCGCACCCCGACCACCGATCAGAAGAGATCGGTCATCGGGATGCGCACCAGGGGGGTTCAGGATGATGAACGGATGTCGCCCCGGGCAAAAATGCTGGCCACATAATGCAGCACGTCCGCCGAACAAACGTCGCAGTACCCGAAATTGCGTTTCATGCGCGCACGAATGACGTCGATCTTCTCCTGTGTCTCCTTGTCGACCACACTTGTCACCAGACTCGAGAGTTTGATCGCGTCCTTCTGGTCCTCAAAGAGTTTCAGTTGGAGCGCCCGATACAACCGTTCATTCGACCGATAATCAAACCCCTTCCCGCTCACGGCCAGTGCACCGATATAGTTCATCAACTCGCGCCGGAAGTCGTCCTTGCGGTTTTCCGGAATATCGATCTTCTCCTCGATCGAGCGCATCAACCGCTCATCGGGTTCCTCGTATTGCCCGGTATACTTGTTCCGGATCTTTTCGCCCAGCGTATAGGCACGGACGTTATCGATATAGTTCAGGAACAGCCGGTTAATGGCGTCCTCATCGGCCACGATGGCCTGTTGCACCTCATTCTTGATGATTTCTTCGTACTCCGCGCGCACGAGTGCCATGAGTTCCCGGTAGTACCGGCGCTGTTCCTCAGAACTGATCAGGGAGTGGTGGTCCAGACCGGCTTCGAGTTCATTCATCACCATGAAGGGGTTCACACAGGTGATACTCGGATCGGAAACCAGGGCGTTCGATATCTTGTCCTGGACGTAGCGCGGGGAAATCCCGAACATCCCTTCGCGTTTGGCCTCCCGGCGAAGTTCAGCCACCATATCGGCAGTAAATCCCGGGATCAGTTTGCCATTGTACAGTTTGAGTTTCTGCATCAACGTGATGTTGTAAATCTTTGGCTCCTCCAGACGGGACAGGATGGCCCACATCGCGGCGACTTCCAGAGTATGGGGGGCGATGTGCTTGCCACGCACGCGTTGGGGATTGAAGTACTTCTCGTAAATCTTGATCTCGTCATCGAGCCGCAACACGTACGGGATATCGACCTTGATCGTCCGATCGCGCAGGGCTTCCATGTATTCGTTGTTCTGCAATTTCCGGTATTCCGGCTCGTTCGTGTGACCGATGATGACCTCATCGATGTGGGTCTGGGCGAACTTTTTCGGCTTGATCAGATGTTCCTGCGACGCACCCAGAAGGTCATACAGAAACGCGACATCCAGTTTTAACACCTCGATAAACTCGATGATTCCGCGGTTGGCCACACAGAACTCGCCGTCAAAATTGAATGCGCGGGGGTCGGAATCCGAACCATAGATGGCGATCTTGCGGTAATTGATATCACCCGTGAGTTCGGTGGAATCCTGGTTCTTCTCGTCTTTTGGCTGGAATGTGCCGATGCCGATCCGATCCTTTTCGGACAGGATGACCCGACGCACACGCACGTGTCGGATCATGCGATTCCAATCCCCGTGGTACTTGCGCATGAGTTCCCGGTACATGAACCGGCAGGGCGGGCAGAGGTCGCCTTCCACGTAAATTTCCTCCTCTTCGGGAAGTCGCGCGTTGACCTCTGCGAGAATGTCCTCACGGATCTCGGAGGGGATCAACTTCAGCGGTTCCTCATTGAGCGGGCAGGGCTGCAGGACGCTGGAATCCGGTGAACGATACCAGTCGTCCGGATCGATATCCAGGGGGATCCAGCTGAACGAATACAGCGCCCCTTCGTCCGTTTTTGAATATTCTTCCAAACCGCGTTTGAGCAATCGCACGATCGTGCTCTTTGAACTGCCCACCGGACCGTGCAGGAGAATGACCCTCCGCTCCGGACCGTAGCGTCGGGCAGCCGCCTTGAAGACGTTCACCAGTTGCATAAGATGGCGTTCCAGACCGTATACCGCGTCCTCGGGAGCAAACGGCGGGTCAGAGAAAAAGCGGTAACGGACGAGCTGGTCTTTCCCGTCTTCAAAGGTCTCGTAGCCATAACTCATGATCATGTCGTACAGCCGCTGGAAAGCCGAGCGTGCGACACGGGGGTGTTCCCGGAAGATGTGCAGGTAATCTTCAAACGTACCTTCCCAATGGAGTTTGCGGTACGATTCAGGCCGCAAATACGCCTGAACCCGCTCCAAGATGTCCGGGAATCCCGGAGCCTGATTGTCCATCACCCATGGCCCTCCTTGGGACTGGTTTCACCCAAAGTTTAGGCCTATGCCCCGGTGTGTCAACAATTTCATAAAATCTTTGTTTTTTGAAAGAATCGAATGCGCAGCATCCGTTTTCGTCCGCGGATGTGCGGCATGATCCTCGGTTCCCCCGAGGAATGGGACGTGCGAAAGTCGTCGGCCGCCCGGGTTGCCATGGCCCCGGTTGGCCCGGCGTCCCGAAAGCGGGTATGATAATGCGGTGAATGGCGAAATCGGGGGTCGCTATACGCGAACATACCCGAAGTCCGGGCCGACCGGATGACCGCAGTTTTGTCCCGCCCAACCGTGCCCCGCCGCCATTCGCCGCCTGTGACGAAATTCAGCAATCCGATGATGGATTAAGGAGGCGCCAATGACCGTCGAAATGAAACCCACCGTTCCGCACGGTGCGCAGTTCCTCATTGAGGAAACCCCACCGGACCAGGTGTTTATCCCGGAAGACTTCACGGAAGAACACCGGATGATTCGGGACACGGCCAATGCGTTTGTCGAACGGGAAGTGTTGCCGAACATCGAACGTCTGGAGCAACTCGATCTCGATCTGACGCGAATGCTCTTACGCAAATGCGGAGATCTCGGGCTGCTCGCCGTCGATATCCCGGAGAAGTACGGCGGTCTGGGACTGGACAAGGTCAGCAGCGCGATCGTGTCGGAAGCCATCGGCAAGTACGCCTCATTTGCCGTATCCTTCGGCGGGCATACCGGGATCGGCAGTCTTCCTATCGTGTATTTCGGAAACGAAGCACAGCGACAGCGTTACCTCCCCCGCATCGCCAAAGGAGAACTGCTGTGCGCATACGCGTTGACGGAACCGGAGGCCGGATCGGACGCACTTGCCGGGCGAACGACGGCCGTGCGTTCCGAAGACGGACAGTACTACATCCTGAACGGGAACAAGATCTGGATCACCAACGCGGGATTCGCGGACATCTTCATCGTGTTTGCGAAGATCGACGGTGAAAAAATGTCCGCATTTATCGTGGAACGCAACTTTCCCGGTGTGACCGTTGGCAAAGAAGAGAAGAAAATGGGTATCAAGGGATCGAGCACCTGCGCGCTCATGCTCGAAAACGCGCGGGTGCCCACGGACAATCTCCTCGGAGAACCCGGTATTGGCCACAAGATCGCACTCAACATCCTCAATCTGGGGCGATACCGTCTGGGCGCGTCCTGCCTGGGCGGATGCAAGGCACTGGTCCAGTTGGCTGCGCAGTATGCGGCCGAACGTCGTCAGTTCGGACGACCCATCGGCGAATTCGGGGCGATTCAACACAAACTCGCGGAGATGGTCGTACGGTCATGGGTGGGCGAAGCGCTTGTTTACCGCACGGCGGGCATACTGGACCGCGCACTTGAGGGCACTTCGTTTGACGATCCGATGGACATCCTCAAACGCATTGAGGACTACGCGGTGGAGTGTTCCATTGTGAAAGTCATGCTCAGTGAATTCCTGGACTATGTTGTGGACGAATGTGTACAGATCTATGGCGGTTACGGTTACAGTGCGGAATACCCGCCGGAACGTGCGTATCGCGATGCCCGCATCAACCGCATTTTTGAGGGTACGAACGAGATCAATCGGCTGGTGATCACCGGTATGGTGCTCCGCAAGGCTCAGAAGGGTCAACTGGATCTCATGCGCGCGATCGCCGAGGTGCAGAAAGACGTCCTCATGCCGCTCCGGCCGGGGGTGGACACCCGTCCATGGGCACGGGAGCGGGCGATGTTGACGCAACTGCGCAAGATCTATCTGATCCTGGCGGGTAAGGCGTACGAACGGTTCCTTACCGACATCATGCAACAGCAGGAGATCGTCTTCATTCTCAGTGACCTCGCGATGGACATTTATGCGCTGGAAAGTGCGCTCATGCGGGCCATGAAGCTCGCCGAACGCAAACAGGATATGCAGCACGAGCGGGATGTCGTCACCGTATTCGCGCAGGACGTCTGGAGCCGGGTCGATGGCTATATACGGGAAGCCGTACCTTTGCTTGCCGAGGGGGACGAAATGCGGGCATTGTGGGGCGCACTGCGCAAATACCACTGGGCGGAACCCCTGCCTGCCATCGCCGCTCGCCGGCGTCTGGCACGGGCCGCGCTTGCGCACAGACGTTATCCGTTCGCACCGGTATAATCCCGGGACGTCGCGGAAGGGACCATGCATCCCCCCTCGATGCCGTTAACCGTGCGGTTGATCGTACTCGTGACCGTGACGTGGATCGGTCTGGCCGGACTGTCTGGACTGTTTGCACGACCGAGTCGCCCCTTTCGCATCGTTTGTATCGGAGACGACTGGGTTGCGTCCGGGGTACCGTACTACCTGTGGACGCTCTTTCAGAGTCAGGCTTACCCCACCCGCATACTCAACGAGGGCCGCACCGGTCACCGTGCGTATGACGTGTTGCAGTATGTCAAGAACGCCTATGATCGACTGGCGGCATTCCACCCGGACGCGGTGATCCTCATGGTGGGCACCCACGACGTTGTGCGCGGCGGTTATGGCAAAGTCCGGTTCTTCGTGGCGGTTCAGCAACTCGTTCGTCTGGTGCGCACCTGGGTCAATCCCGAAGGCCAGCCCGTGGTGGTCCTCATCAGTGCCATCCCCGCGGAAGTGGATGCGCATGGGCGTTTGACTTCTGTATCCTATCAACGTCATATCCGTGGAGAGATCAACCCGCTATTGCGGGACATCGCGGTCCGTGAGCACGCGCGCTGGGTCGTTGCCCCTGTCGTACGGAGGCTGCTGCGGGAAAGGCTGCACGCGCATGAAACCAAACGTGTGCTGGCAGCCGCCTGGTACCAGGCCCTGATGCCTTTTACCGGACTCTGGGTGAATCCGCTGCGCCATCGCGCCACCTGGACCCCGTCGCCCAGTGCCATTGTGGACTGAGCGGGAGCACACCGATACGATGCGTGACCGACGGACGGTATGGGTCGAAGGATTTGTTCTGGAACACACACCGACCGGTGTCGGACGGTATCTGGGAAACGTGCTACAGGTATGGGCCGCACGGAACTGGTGGCCCAATGCGCAGAAAATCCTGTTGATCCACAGGGGATTGACCGAACCGTGGACACACCTCACCGCCGCCTATCCGGTGATGCGACTGGCATTTCCACGCGCATCGTTTCTCCTGTGGCAACAACTGCGGGTGCGCGCCTGGTTACGACGCCAGCCCCCGGGGATCTATCTGGCGCCCAACTATACCGTCCCGCTGGCCGTCCCGCACTGCCGCCTGGTCATTCTGCACGATCTCGCGATGTGGCACCATCCAGAATGGTTCCCGCGCCGCAAACGGCGGATACTCCAGTGGGCGATACGCCGTTCGGTGGAAGAAGCCGCACGGATACTCGTCCCCAGCGCTACCGTTGCCGAAGAGGTGACGACTGCGTTGCGAATTCCATCGGACAGGATCGTCATCACATATGAGGGGTGGGATCCCCGGCTGATCCGGCCACCCCGATGGTCTCGGGAAACGCTGTGTACACGTTTCGGTCTGCCCGAAGATCGACCGATGTGGTTGACTGTGGGCGCGATATTCCAGCGACGGCAACCCGAACTGGTTCTGGACGCGTGGGTGCACATGGCGCGTCAACGCACGGATCCCCCCACGCTGGTATGGATCGGTGCGAACCGAACGACACCACGCATCGACGTCCGCCGCATCATACGCACACGCGGTCTGGAGTCAACCGTACACTTCCTGGGATACCAGCCGGAACCGGTCGTGCACGCATTCTATCACGCGTGTGACGGGGTCCTGTACCTCTCTGCATACGAGGGATTCGGGCTGCCGGTACTCGAAGCACTGGTGCTGGGGAAACCGGTGATCGTGAGTGATATTCCCGTTTTTCGAGAAATTTACGGGAACGCAGTCTATCGGATTCCGCTGGATGTTGCCGCTCTGGTCGACGCCCTGCGCGCGGGCATTTCTCCACCGCCCACGCACGTTGTACATTCGCTACGCACCCGGTTCACGTGGGAACGAACGGCGCGGACGATCGCGGATACCATTTACTCACTCGCGGAACCGTGAGACGGCGCGGACACGGTGGACCGCCCGGAGATGGCGTGAACGATGACCGTTGTCCCCCAGACGCCCAGTGTCAGCACCAGCCACCCGAGTAGCACGGCGATATATACCGTCCACTCCGGGAGCACGTGCTGGATGAACGCGTGTACGGGAATGCCCCGGGACACAATGTGACGGCCGATGAACGCCATTGCGTACTGTTTCGTAAACGGTCCGGGGTATATCCAGTACATGCGCAACAAAAACGCCGCACACCCGGTAACCCCGAGGCCGAAAAGTATCCAGAGTCCCCGGACCCGTTGCCCCTGCAGAATATCTCCCACGCCCGGTAGCCAGAACATCCAGTGCGGTGCCGTGGCGGGTGTACCGGCAGGGGCATCGGGCACGGCCGGGTGCCGGCGACGCCGCACGATCGGTACCACCACAGAAGCCCCGATGAGCGCGAACCCCGACCACCCTACCACCCACAGCGTCGCCAGAGACCGCATATACCCGATCGTATTCCGGTGCCGGCGACGCGGTTGCGTCACGTCCTGCCATGCGGTAGAAATCAGTTGCGTCAGTGTGGTCCACATCCGTTGCCATCGATTCGGGGTCGTACGCAACAGGTCCCGCAGCGTAATGCCCTCCGGTGGAGGTGTTTGCCCGCGCTCGAGCGCTTTCAAATTCCGCCGGGCGCGCAGGTGATCGGGTAGGGACGCATAGAGCGCACGGGCCTCTTCCAGATATCCCGCCGTATGCAAAATTACCGCCGCAACGTAGCGATGGGCTCTGGACGCATGCGCTGTATCGCGCGCCCATCGGACGGCCTGCGGGTTTCCGGGTGAGTCGTATACCAGCAACGGCCAGGAGAGATGCCGATCCAGATCGGCGCGCGCGTAGATGACGACACCCCACGCGATCCACTGGATCAGGAGTACGCATACCATCACGCGCACGTCCGTATCTCCGATCGCACGCAACCATTTCCATCCGTAACGGAAGACCACAACCGTAACCACGCCCACCGTGAGCAGCGGGAATCCGAACAGGATCAGTGTCCACGGGATCGATGCAGGGACGACCCCCAGAACACCCAGCCACGGTATACTCATTCCGCCCAGAATCCCGGCCATGAGCCACCGGCGAATCCCCTGCAGACGCTGTGCGTCAACATATGCAAACGTTTTGGAATACACCTGCTGCAACAGCACGATCAACGCCCACATCCCCAGTACCCACCAGGCAGCCAGACCGAGCACGATCCCGACGTCCGCAAGCATGGCCATACGCAGGGGAAAGAGCGAAGAGCGCCGCAGCGTACGCATCAACTCCATCTGGCGATGCACTTCCGCAGACGGCGCGGTTCTCGCGGCAGACAGAACCCACAATGCACTCATCGGGACGTCAAGTTCCGGCGCATACCCCGCCAGTTCACGCGCGCGTTGTAACCAGAGCGCCGCCCGGTGGACCGCCGGTGGTGTATCCTCCAGCAACGCCATACTGAGTCGATCGAACGGGGTGAGAATCAGACGTTCGATGCCCATAATCCATGCGTGGAATCGATCGTCCGGCCAGCGGATCCACCAGTCCATCGAACGGCGTTTACGGAGCGCGATACGGTATATGCGGTCCGCCCAGCGGGGATGGTCAAACTGTTCAAACAACCGTGCCATATAGGCGAATTCCCAGTAGGGGACACCCGGATAGTCCCGGCGGACGATCGTATCCCAGACGTTTTGCGCTTCCGCATATCGTCCCCGCTGCCAGAGCGCCTGTCCCAGGAAAAACCGGTACCACGGCTGCGTCGGATCCCGCGCGATCGCCCGGCGCAGTGCCGCGATCAGTGTATCGAGATCGGTCGGCAGTTCGGGATCCGGGCGACGGGTCGGCTGCAGACGAATATGCAGGTCCGCACCCGGTCCGAGCAGGGGATCGATCAGGTTGTCGACCAGTTGCCAGCCACACCGCATGGACTGCAGGCGCAACAGGAAGTCCCCGAAATCCAGGGGACCATACCATCGGCCATCGCGATACCGAAGAACGGTGATGTGCTGCGCGTGCCGGGTGGACCAGCCCTCGACGACCAGGGTGTCCCCCTCGATATGAAACCGGCGCGGTCGCATACCCACGTACCACCGTTGGACCACCCGACCGGTTGCCGGCTCGATGGCAAGGAGATAAGCCGTATCCAGAAGCTGTCCGCCGGTCAAATGACGACTGCGGTACCGTTCCGGCACGATCAACCGATCCCGGTAGGCAATCCCCTGGGTGGCATACCAGTACGTTCCCCGGTCTGCCGCCGCCGAGAACGCCTGCATTGCCGCAGACCAGTCATTTGCCAGCAATGCCACATCCCCGAGTCGAGCGTACACCTGGGCGTCCTGTGGCCGGACGCGCAGGATCTCCAACAGACGCTGCCGTGCTTCTTCCGCTCGGCGGAGCGCGACCAGCGCTTCGGCTTCGAGCCACCACCGTTCCGGACTGGGGGGTGCCCGACGCAACAGGGCCAGCGCCCGCTCCGGCTGCTGCGCATAAAACAGGGCATGTGCACCGGCCAGTAGACGCACCATCTGTCCGATTTCACGTGCCTTCATCCGATGCATGGCGATCGTCTGACCGGGAACCGGGGTGATCACGACCGGTTCGATGAACCCGGCCATATACCGTTGCAATTCGGCGAGCAGCACTCCTTCGGACAGCACCTCCTGCAGCGGCGTCGAACGGGTGTCCCGTTTGGCCGGTGGGATCAGTGTGAATGCCGGGCGGATTTCCGTTTCTCCGGCGAGCACCAGGGTCTCTCCCCAGATCACCACGGTTGCTCCCAGACGTTCGCCCAACCTGCGCGCCTCTTCCGGCGTACGTATGGCGGTCCCGGTGGTTTCGATCCCGAGGACCGGCGCGTTCGGAAACTCCCTGCGCACGGCGTCTTCGATCATGGCCGCAACAATGCGGCCCTCGCGCTGGGACTCCGGATCCGGACCCGAAAACGGCGCCACTGCAATGACAAACCCGGTGCGCTGAAGCGGGGGGTGCGACCGCATCCCACGGAACCAGAACCATACTCCCAGAAAACACAGCAGCACCCCCACCCAGATCAACGGGCGCAGAACGGGACGGGACCGAACCACCGCGGTGGGCACATCGGTCGGTTGCCCCGCAAGCAGTGCCTCCACCGCCCGACGAAGTTCCGCATACGATGCGGGCCGCTGTTCCGGGTCTTTGGCTGTCATCCAGCGGATCAGATGTGCGACCTCCGCGGGCAACTCCGGTCGGAGTGTCCGAACGTCCGGAACCTCGGTATGCAGATGCTGCTCAATGACGTCCATCGGGGTTTGCCCGGCAAACGGACGGTGTCCGGTCAGCATCTCGTACAGCACAATGCCCAGCGCGTAGATGTCCGCCCGGAAATCCACCTTCCGGCCGCGTGCCTGTTCCGGGGCCATATAGTACGGTGTGCCGAGTATGGCCTCCGACGTCAGGGATACCGCAGTATCGATATCCACAGGTTTGGCCAGTCCGAAATCCGCCACTTTGACATTATTCCGGGCGTCCAGCAGGATATTGGACGGCTTGATATCGCGGTGTACGATGTGTTTCTGCCAGGCGAAGTCCAGGGCGTCGATGATCTGCAACACAATGCGCAGGGCTTCCATCAGGGGCAGTGGACCGGATTTCAATCGCTGGCGCAGGGTACCGCCCGGAACAAACTCCATAATAAAACAGGGACGGTGATCGGATGTCGTGGTGAACTCATAAATCTGAACGATGTGCGGGTGGTCAAGCATGGCCATGGCACGCGCTTCCCGCATAAACCGGGCGCGCGCACGATCGTCCAGGACCAGATCGGGCGCCAGCACCTTGACCGCGACCAGTCGTCGTAGATGTTCATCCACATAGAGGCAGACCTCGCCCATGCCGCCCGAGCCCAGACGGCACAGCGGACGCAGATCATGGACCCTGGGAAGATCCGGAGCCGGAGTTACGGCCCCGGTACTGGCAGTATCGCAAAACGGGCAGATCGACACCCCGGCCGGAAGACGTTGATTACAGCGGGGACAAACGGTTTCCGCCGACATCGCCCCCCTTTCCATTCACGCCGATCCCCGCAGAATCCGGTCCATGCCGTTACCCGCGGGCAATCGTTTCCATATGTTCAACGACCCGGCGTGCAAACTCTGAAGTACGTACCTGCGTGGCATCGTGTAACTGACGGGCCAGATCGTAGGTCACGTACTTTTCCCGAAACGTGGCTTCCATGCCGCGAATGATCAGTTGCGCTGCCTCTTCCCACCCGATGTGTTCAAGCATCATCACACCGGAAAGAATGAGTGATGAAGGGTTCACCTTGTCCTGACCGGCATATTTGGGTGCTGAACCGTGCGTGGGTTCAAACAGGGCAATCTCGTCCCCTACATTGGCACCGGGTGCGATTCCCAGTCCGCCGACCTGGGCGGCACAGGCGTCCGACAGGTAGTCTCCGTTCAGGTTCGGTGTCGCGATGACATCGTATTCGTCCGGGCGGAGTAACACCTGCTGGAACATGGCGTCGGCGATCCGGTCCTTGATAAGGATTTTACCCTCCGGAAGCACGCCGGCATACCGTTCGTACAGTTCCTGTTCCGTCACTGTCACGTCGGCAAATTCCGTTCGGGCGACCTCGTATCCCCAATCACGAAACGCACCCTCCGTATATTTCATGATATTTCCCTTGTGCACGAGGGTGACACTGCGCCGTCGTCGATCCAGCGCGTACTGGATCGCCTTGCGCACAAGTCGCTTCGTTCCGAATTCCGAAATCGGTTTGATCCCGATCCCGCTGTCCGGACGGATGCGCACGCCGAACGTGGCGTCCAGGAATTGACGCAACCGTTCGACTTCGGGACTGCCTTTGGGCCACTCAATCCCCGCGTAGACGTCTTCCGTGTTTTCCCGAAAGATGACCACATTGAGTTTTTCCGGATGCCGCACCGGTGAAGGCACGCCCTCGAAGTGTCGTACCGGTCGGACACACGCATACAGGTCCAGCACCTGGCGCAACGTCACATTGAGGCTACGGTATCCACCGCCGACCGGCGTTGTTAACGGTCCTTTAATGGCCACGCGAAACGCACGAATCGCCGTAAATGTGTCGCGTGGCAGCAGTTCACCATAACGCTGGACCGCCTTCTCTCCGGCGAAAGTCTCCAGCCAGACGATCGACCGTTCCCCCCGATAGGCCAGATCCACCGCCGCATCCCACACCAGCCGCGCGGCTCGCATGATGTCCGGGCCTATGCCATCCCCTTCAATGAACGGAATGATCGGACGGCGGGGGGGGATCACCCGGCCG
>CAZIRO010000048.1:0-16765 GCA_964541595.1 uncultured Acidobacteriota bacterium | reverse complement strand
TCACTTTGTCCGCGTTCTTGGTGGCCATATCCATGGCCACCATGCGGGCCGACTGTTCGGCCGCACACGACTCCAGCAGGATGCGGTACACCTGGGTGACCACATGTTTCGGTAACAGTTCGTTGAATATTTGCGCCGGTTCCGGTTCGTAAATGTACTCGACCGGCGGTTCTACCGGTGAAAATGTTGCCCGTTCCAGCGGCAGCAGACGTTCTACCACCACGCGCTGGGCCAGTGCAGATTTGTATTCGTTATACACGACGTACACACCGTCCACCCGTTCGGTGACAAACGCTTCACTCAGTCGATGGGCGATCTCCTGGGCGATCCGGTAATCCACCCTGCGGAACACATCCCGGTAGACATGGCGGATCGGCCAGGGACGTTTTCGCATGTATTCATATCCTTTCCGTCCGATACACCACAGATGCACCGTCACATCTTCCGGCAAGCTGTGCAGAAACCGCGTGGCTTCCCGGAGAATGTTGTGATTGAAGGCGCCGCAGAGCCCCCGGTCGGCGGTCACGATAATGAGATCGATGGTGTGTTCCCGATCCGGCTGGCGCAGCAGGGGATGGTACCGGGTCTCCACGCGACTGGCGAGCGAGCGCAACACATCCCGCATGCGCCACGCGTACGGACGTAACTGCATCAGGGCTTCCTGCGCGCGGCGCACACGGGTCGCCGCAATGATCTTCATTGCGTTCGTGACCCGTCGTGTGGATTTCACACTGCGGATCTTCCGACGGAGATGAATGAGGGAGGCCATGGATCCCCTCGTTTATGCCGCCGCGATGTTGCGTTCCGCGACGAACTTCGCCTTGAATTCTTTCAACATGGCGTGCAGCATCTCCCGCACCTCGTCGGTCAGCACCGGATTCTCGCGCAGCGCACGAATCGCCGGTGGATTGTACGTATCGATATAATCGAACAGTGCGTACTTGAACGGTCCGCATTCAGATACCGGCAGATCGTCGAGATACCCCTGCGTACCCGCAAAGATGATCGCGATCTGTTTTTCCACCGGTACCGGCTGGTACTGTGGTTGTTTCAGAATTTCCGTCAACCGTTCTCCGCGGGCCAGTTGCTTCTGCGTGGCCGGATCGAGTTCCGAACCGAACTGTGCGAACTCCGCGAGTTCCCGATACTGTGCGAGTTCCAGCCGCAGAAACCCGGCGACCTGTTTCATCGCTTTGACCTGAGCGGCACCGCCGACACGTGAAACCGAAATGCCGACGTTGATCGCCGGACGAATCCCCGCGTAGAACAACTCCGACTCCAGGTAGATCTGCCCGTCGGTAATGGAGATCACGTTGGTTGGAATGTAACCGGAAACGTCGCCGGCCTGAGTCTCGATCACGGGCAACGCGGTCAACGAGCCGCCCCCGAGTTCATCGTTCAATTTGGCAGCACGTTCGAGCAGACGCGAGTGCAGGTAGAAGATATCCCCCGGATAGGCTTCCCGACCGGCCGGACGGCGCAACAACAGGGAGATCTCCCGATACGCCACCGCGTGTTTGGAAAGGTCGTCGTAGCAGACCAGCGCGTGGCGACCGGTATCCCGGAAGTACTCGCCGATCGCGCATCCCGCATACGGTGCCAGATAGAGCATCGGCGCCGGTTCACTTGCGGAGGCCGCCACCACGATGGTGTATTCCATGGCGCCGTAATCCTCAAGGGTTTTCACGACCTGGGCAATTGTCGACTGTTTCTGGCCGATAGCCACATAGATACAGATCACATCCTGGCCCTTCTGATTGATGATCGTATCCAGCAGAATGGCCGTCTTTCCCGTCTGCCGATCCCCGATGATCAACTCGCGCTGTCCGCGCCCGATCGGGATCATGGCATCAATGGCGATAATCCCCGTCTGCAGGGGTTCATGTACTGGCCGCCGGTCCACCACACCGGGTGCCAGTCGTTCAATGGGATTGTACTGCGTCGCCTCGATGGGACCCTTGCCGTCAATGGGTTCTCCGATCGCATTGACGACACGTCCGATCAGCGCCTCGCCGACCGGAACACTCATGATCCGCCGGGTGCGACGTACTTCGTCGCCGGCCCGGACCCGGGTAAAATCGCCCATCAGGACCACACCCACGGTGTCTTCTTCCAGGTTCATCGCAATGCCGTAAACATCGTGGGGGAACGCGATCATTTCACCGTACATGACGCGGTCCAGTCCGTAGATCGTGGCAATTCCGTCCCCGACACTGATGACCGTGCCCGTCTCCGACAGGTCAATCCGGGTTTCCATCTCCTCCAGTCGACGACGTAAAATCGTGGAAATCTCATCCGGACGGATGGTGGATGCCATGGGGTACCTCTCCGATGAGATGGTCTCGAATTTGACGAATCTGATTGACCACACTCCCGTCGTAATAGATCGACCCGATCCGGACGACAAACCCACCCAGGATGTTCGGGTCGACCTTCTCTTCCAAGATCACCTTACGACCCGTAAACGTTTCCAGGGCCTGCTGCACCTGCATGCGGAGCGGTTCATCGAGCGGAATGGCCGTAATGATCGTGACATTCTGGTAACCCCGGGCCTCCAGATACAGCCGTTCCAGCAGTTGCAGAATCCGGGAAAAATGGCGCAACCGTCGATTCTCCACGAGCAGTTCCAGAAACCGTACGGTGAGCGGGTGCAATTCCAGACGCTCATGCAGTTGTTGCAACAGCGCACGTTTCTCCCGCACCGGCGTGGTCGGTCGATCGAGCAGATGCATCAGCATGGGCACCTGCTGAAACAGTGTGCGCACCTGAACGAGTTCGTCATGAATGCGATCGTACAGTTCCCGTTCCAGCGCGACATCCAGCAAACTCTGGGCGTATCTGCGCAGTACACCTTCCCGGATCATCGGTAGCGCCTCAACGCATGGACTGTTTGAGTTTTTCCAGGGACCGCAAAATGATCTGCACCTGATCGGCATCGGTCAGATGTGCGCGCAGCAACTGCTCACTCAAACGGGTCGCGACGGTGGCGACATAGGCCTGCACCTCGGCGATGGCAAATGCGGTGGCCCGACGGATTTCCTCTTCTGCCAGGCGTTTCAACCGTTCGACCTCCGCACGGGCCTCGCGCAGGATGCGTTCAGACTCCGCCTGTGCTTCCGCCTCCGCGCGTTGTCGCAACTGCTCGAGTTCCTCATCCAGATGGGCCAGTTTTGTCTGGATCTCCGCCCATTTCTGTTCCGCCTGCACCTTCTTGTCCCGTGCCTCCTCGATCTCACGGATCAGTGCTTCCCGCTGCGCATGCAGGGACTCTGGGGCACGCGCAACCTTAAAGATGAGATAATACAAAATGTAGACCAGTCCCCCAAAATTGACCGCGCGTCCGAGGTAATGCATCCAGGTCAACCGCGCATGGGATGTGGTTTCCGTCGATGTCCCGGCATGACCCGGAGTCGGCATCCCGATACCGATGACCGTCAACCCGAGCCACACACCGATACTCCACGCCACCGCCCGGCGAGTGATGTATCGCCACCCGCGTGCATGTGCCCGTTGCATGGTCATTGACCTCCGTCAGCCGGATACGACTTCCTGGAGTTCCGCACGGAACTTTTCCATCTGATCCGCAGAGACCTCCAGCGGCCGCTGCAGGATGCGTTCCGCGATGGCCAGCGCCAGGCGATCCGCTTCCCGTTCGAGTACCCGTTTCGCCTCCTCGACCTGTTGCCGCAACTCCGCACGCGTCCGTTCAATTTGCACGTGCGTTTCCGCACGCGTGCGATCGATCATGGCCGCGCGTTGCTGTTCGGCCGTGGCCCGCGCTGCGGCCATGCGCTGGTTCGCGTACTGATGCATCTCCTGAATGGCCGTTTCGTACCGTTTCTGTTCGGACTCGATCTGATGCAACAACTCCTGCGCCTCTTCCAATTGCCCGTATGTCAAACGATACCGCTCGGCCAGGATGCGCCGCACCGGCTGGAAATACACGCGATCGAGTACCCGCCAGAACGCCCAGACCAGGACCACCACGATCGCCAGTGTCACATTGATCGAGAGAAACCCGCCGCCACCCCCCTCGGATGCCGGTTCGGCCATCCGGTGTGCCTGATGCATCAGTACAGTCACCACACACGTCATCCCTGCCCTCGGAACCACGATTTTTGGGGAAAACACCGGAAACTCATCCCGTTTGCGGGGGACGCATCATCCTAAATAAAACGGCTTGACCTGTCAAGTCCGAATAGCATAGAATCGAACCCAGCAACCCGATCCCGGTGAGGTGCGTATGCGTACACTGGTCTGGTCCATGCGTATCGGGTTTACTCTATTGTTTATCGTACTGCTCGGCGTGACCGTATGGGCATGGGTATCCGTACAGACTCCACCGCGTGTGATTGTTGAGATCAAAACCAAAACCGAAATCCTCGGCGCTGCTTACAAACTGTATGCCGATGAGAACCTCGGTCTCTGGCTGGCACGTGTGGTGATCCACAACCGGGGACCGGGTGCGATCACCCAGGTACGGATTCGATACAGTATGGGCGATCTCATGGAACCTGCGGAACATACGATCGATCTCATCCTCCCCGACCAGAAAGTCGTCGACTTCTATTTCCCGATCATTCATGAGAGCATCACGCAGGAGACTTCCGGTCGTTCTCTTCCGCTTCGTATCGAGATCACCTATACGCAACGGAACGGGCGTACTGTTCAGAAAAGAGAAGAACGCCCCATTAAAGTCATGGGCCGGAATTACCTGGTCTGGTCCAGCATGCCGCAGGACGAACTGCTGACATGGCACGATATGTTCAGCAACTGGTTCCTGGTCAACGTGTTCATCACGCCCAATGAGGAAACCACCAAATATGCGGCGATTCAATGTGCCGGCGGATTAAACACCTCAACCGACGATCGCGACCGGATTCAGGCGTGGGCGCGCATTTACTACTGTTTGCGGCAGTACGGCGTAAAGTATTTCCAGGAACCGTCGGACAACTGGACCCCCCATTTCAACCAGTACGTCCAGTTTCCGAAAGAAACCCTGCAACGAAAAGGCGGCACCTGTCTCGATCTGGCCATTCTGTTCGCGTCCATGGCGCAGGCGCTCGGGATTGAAGCCGGCGTGGCGCTGATTCCGGGACATGCGATCCCGTATATTCGGCTGTCAAACGGGGAATACGTATTCGTGGAGTCCACCATTGTCGATCGCCAGTACGCGATCAGCCATTTCGCCGATGTCGTCTCCCGTAAAGTCACCTTTGAAGAGGCGTATCAACTGGCCACCGCGCAGATTCAGCAGGCCGCGCAAAAAGGCCAGATCATCCTGGTGGATTACAACCAGTTACGTCAGGTTGGAGTTGTCTCCCCATGGTGAAGTTCCGGACATCCCGATATCCGGTGCCCACGGCATGGATCGTCTGTATGGGCATCGTCTGGGCGATCAGTGGATGGAGTGTACGCCACGCACATGCGCAACAGATCAGTACCGTCCATGCGGAAACGACCCTGACGATCGATGCCAACGGCACCGGCCATATGGAATCGCGCATTACCTACCCCGGCCGGCTGTACACGCAGTTTAAATCGGTCTACGGAGCGAATCCGTACATTCTGTTTCGATCCCTGACCGGGGAACTGCAACCCAGGTACATCATTGAAAACGTCAAGATCGATTTCGACGACGCGAAACGCACGGTGATCATCCGTCTGGACATTCCGGACATGTTTCGCTACAACGCGACGGACAACGTATGGCATTTACAGGTCAAACTGACGCATCAGTGCACGCTGGTCACGCAGGAGAAGCAACGTGCTTTCTTCAGTTGTACCTATCCGCTGCAGAGCGAACTCACCGCTGGAGAACTCGTGCAGATGAACGAAAAAGTGACGTATGTCCTCCCCGACGGCGCCCGCTGGGGGGACATCGATCTCAAGAAACAGCGACTGAACTACCACCTGAACGTTCCATGGACGTACCGTCACCCGAAATTCACCGTATGGGTCGCCCTGGCCGGAACGCTGGTAGCACTCATCCTGGCGATCGTGGCCTGGTTGGTCCGGCCGTCACGCGAAGTGGTGGTGGCCGAGCGGGTCCCGGCGGAAGCATTACCCTCCGCCGGTGTGGCCCGGATTCCGCCACCGCCGGTGCAGCCTGCCGCCGTTCCACAATCCCGTGCGGCGGTTCCCGAACCGGTATCGGCTGCCGAACCGACGGAGGCGTTTGCGGTTGAATCCACGATTGCGGTTCCCGCACTGCAACTCGTCGGTCAGAGTGGCGTGGTACAGGGGAAGACGTTTGCAGTACCGCCGGAAGGTGTGGTGATCGGACGCGATCCCAATCAGGCCCAGATCGTGATCCCCGACCGGCGGGTGTCCCGCCGACAGGCGGAAATCCGACCTGATGCACGTGGTCAGTTCGTGATTCGCAACCTGAGCCAGACCAACCCGACGCGGGTCAACGGTCAGATCCTCGCCGGGGACCACCCCCTGCAGTCCGGGGACCGCATTCAGATCGTGGATATCATCCTGGAAGTCCGATCGGGGCAGACGTGACGACCGATTCCGGTCGGCCGTCCCCCGCTGCACCGCCCCCGGACGGCGGTGATACCGACGTGTGAGCACGCAGGGATGCATGTAACGGGGGTTCGGAAAATCCCTGAAACACACGAGGCCGAATATGCTGGATGTTGTCTACGATGGTGCGACGGTGCGGCTGGTGCTGCATCATCCTCCCGTCAACGTCCTCGATGTCGACCTGTTTGCCCGTGTCCAGGAAGTCATCTCGACGTTACACGATCGGGCGGCAACGGTACGGTTTGTCGTGCTTGAATCCGCCCTGCCGGAACGGTTCTCAGCCGGTGTCTCCGTGCCCGAACACGCCCCGGACCGCGCGCCGGATATGATCCGCACGTTTCACCGGCTGTTGCGGGACTGGATCGATCTGCCCCAGGTCACCATTGCAAAAGTCGACGGCTATGCCCTGGGAGGTGCGGCCGAATGGTTGTTATTGACCGATTTTGTGATCGCGAGCGACCGCAGCACGTTCGGGTTTCCGGAAATTCAACTGGCGTTTTACCCGCCGGTGGCCCTGGCATTTCTCGCGGACCGGGTCGGTTATCACCGTGCCGTGGCCATGATTCTGGAAGGTCAGCGTTATGCGGCTGCGGACTGGGGTAACATGGGGTTACTGACCCGGGTTGTTCCGGCCACCGAACTGGAGGACGCCGTACGGCAACTCATTGAACGGATATCGGGATACAGCCGCGCCGTTCTGAGTCTGACCGCACAATTATTGCGTCGTCATCACGTACGCACCCACTGGGCCCGTCTGGAATCGCTGGAGACGACGTTTATCGACGAGTTGCTGACCCATGCTGACCCCGCCGAGGGGGTCCGGGCATTCATCGAGAAGCGGGCACCGCGATGGCTTCCCTGAGCCACGCGCGGCGAATGGCATTCATGTGCACATTCCGGACCACCGGATGCACCCGGTGGGTGAGCAGGACGTAGATCCGGGCATGACATCGATCGACGGCCACGAGTGTACCGGTAAACCCCGTGTGGTGCCACCATTCGTGGCCATCCGGTGGGGATACACCGCCGGGCCATCCGATTTCCCATCCCCAGCGGTACATTCCTGGATACGGCGGGGACCGGCGCGGCAGCAACGGCAGGACATCGAACCACCAGGATACGGCGCGAAGGACTCCGTCCGCCGTTCCGAACGCGCCGGCGTTTCCCCCGAACCCTTTCAGGGAGTACGCGTTCAGATCGTGGCTCACACCCCAGACGACGCCATCGGGGAACCAGTCCCTGCGGTATAACCGCAGGTGTGCACGTTGTGGTTGAAACCGGGGATACCCGGACATCCACGCGGGAACGGCACGCAGAAAATCGATGGCCATGGATCGTTCGTACTGGCGGCCCCATTCGGTCGGGGCGATCCGGAACTTTTGCCGACGATCCGGCCGCAGCGTCAACACGGCCGAACGCGGCCAGCGGCGGGTCCACCGGCGCAGCCATCCGACCAGGTCCACCCCCTGACGTTCCCATGTGAGGTAGAGCCATTGATAATCCAGACATGAGTACAGGAAACGTTCCGGATCGACCATGGGCCATGTGTTCAGCCAGTGCCAGCGTGCACGTCGATCCACAGCGAGCAGATACAATGGCGCCCACGCGGGAAACCCGGCGCGGTGTTCGAGGACATCCTGCAGGGAAACGTGCCCCCGGACGGTATGTACATCACGGAATATCGGAAAGTTCGTCACCATCGGTGCACGGATATCCCATTCACCGTGCAGGTGCCCCCATACGGCCCGGGCAGCCGTGACCAGGGGTTTGGTCAACGATGCGAGATCAAATACCGTCGACCGATCGATCGGACGACGCACCGGCATCAGGCTCTGCCAGCCAACGGCCGCCCACCAGTGCCAGCGACCCGGTTCCGCACAACCGGCCACGGCACCGGGGAATATCCGCAGGCGAATACAATCGATCAGCAGATCGACCACTCGCGAGGGTATACGGTGACCGGTGACGGGAATCGGTGTATCCCCCGGGGGCCAGTACGGTTGGATCCGATCCATGGCATATGACCCGAATGGAGATGCAGCAACAGTGACGAGAGAGAAAGTGACGCGCGAACAGGGATGTGCAGCCATTCGGCCGGATGACGGCCGCTGCCGTCACTCCCCCTCCGGTTACTTCGCGGGTCCACCCGCACGCGTTCGCCGCTGGCGCACAACCTCGTATATCAGAATACCGGCCGCCGTGGCCACGTTCAGCGCGTCCAGATGCACCGTCGGAATGCGTACGGTCTGATCACATAACTGAATTACCGTTGCAGTGATGCCCTCCCCTTCATGACCGAGTACGAGCGCAACCGGACGGTCGGCCTTGATATGGTACCACTCTTCCGGGGCATAGGGATCGGCAGCGATCACCCAGACACCCCGTTCCTGCAATTGCTGAATGAGTTGTTGCAGGCTCCCGAACCGTGCAACGGGCACGTGTGCCAGCGCTCCGGAAGCGATATGCGCGACCGTCGGCGTGACCCGTACACTGCGGTGCTGGGGCAACAGGACCGCCTGCACACCCGCCGCTGCCGCCGTGCGCAAAATGTTTCCGAGATTGGTCGGGTCCTGAATGTGGTCCAGAATGAGGAATATGGTATCCGCGGCGATCTTTTCCAGTACGTCATCGAGATCCGCATAGCGAAACGCCGCAAGCCGGGCGAATACCGGCGCGTGTTTCCGCGCGCGCAGATGGGCGGGCACCCGGTGTTCCTCACGGGTGTAAGGGATCCGATGTTCACGGGCGAGCGCGACAAACAGCCGATGGGATGGATGTTGACCGACAAGCACGACGAGATCGACCTGTTCCGGTCGGGTACGCAGGATCTCTTTGACCGCGTGGACCCCGCTGATCCAGAGCGTATCCGACCGGCGGTCACGCCGATGGGTCGACCGTTTCTGAGATGGGTGCGCATTCGCTTCCGATACCATGGCCCTACTCCGTTTTTCGGCTCCGGTGGTCATTCCCGTGCTACCTGACCCCCATTTTTACGCAATGATACGTAACCAGCGAAGCAGTGCGATGGTCATCAACTGGGCAGCATGACCACCCGTCTTACGGTATGTCTGTTCCATCCAGGCCGCGTGTTCCGCCCATTGCTGCCACTGGTGTGAATGCAGCGCCGATCCCTCACGGTACATCGCCGCCCAGTGGCGCCGACCGATACCGAACTGTTTCCAGAGCACGGGATCGTAATCCGGGAACCGTCCCGTCAGGACACACGACCGCCACTGCGCGTACATCTGTTTCAGAAACACATCGAGGTCCGGCCGCTGTTGCAGCAGACGCGCGACGACTTCCAGTAAAGTGGAATAATGTTTGCGACGAATCCACCCCATGATCTCCGCTGCGGGAAAGAGCCGGGCAGTTTCCGGGAGAAACGGCGCAATATCCGCCCATTGCAGTGCCCCGCGACGGTCCTGCAGTGCGAGATTCTCCAGAATCTGTACTGCAGGCACCGGATCGTACAGTACAGCGCGGGCAAACCGTTCCGCCACCGCCGCAGGAAGAGAGAGACGATACGCCCGGGCCAGACGCCGTAACCAGTCCGACATTGCGGACGGTGCGATCGCGGGCTGGCGCACGACCATCGCCACCGCCTGCAGAGACCGCCATACGGATTCCGGCCATTCCGGAACCGCACACACCCACCAGAAATACCGTTCTGAACCCCGCAAAATGGTCTGTTGATGCGTGTTCAGCACGGCGGCCGTCGACGGACCCGAAACGCGAATGAAGTACGTGACCGGAGCCAACGTGCCCGTCACCGGGGGCAGTGTCTGGGCATGGTCCCACACGTGGATTTCCGGGAAATGTCGACGAAACACGCGCCAGACGTAATCCCACGCCTTCATTGCCAGGAAGGGATCCGGGATCTCCAGGAAAAACACCCGGCGAGAGCGCCACTGTTTGCGTTGTTGCAGCAGTCCCGGAAAATCCACAACGGGTACGGGCAACGTGATCTGGTCCCGACCCCGCCGGGCGGATTCCCGGGAAGTGCGGCGGGAACTCCGTCGTCGGGTCATGGGCTTCCCCCGGGATGCGCGTTCAATCGATCACCGACACGTACGGCATGTCCCTGCAAAAACGCCCGGACGGACATCCGTGACCGTCCCTCCGGTTGCACCTCCAGCAGTTCCAATCCGCCCTCTCCGCAGGCCACCACCCAGCGGCACTTGTCCACGTACACAGTCGTCCCCGGAGGCGCCGGACGCGGGAGTTCGACGACACGCGCTTTCCAGATCTTCAACAAACGGCCGCGCCAGTATGTAAACGCGGTGGGCCATGGGTCCATGGCACGAATGCACCGCTCGATCCGGGCGGCCGGCTGGCGCCAGTCGATCCGTCCGGCGTCTTTCGTGAGTTTGGGCGCGTAGGTTGCCCGTGTATCGTCCTGTGGCACCGGTGTCAGCCGACCCTGCACGTACGGTTCCAGCGTTGCAACCAATAACTGCGCACCCACATCGGCAAGCCGACGTTCCAGGGTGGCCGCGGTATCGTCGCTCCGGATCGGAACAGTCCGCTGGGCCAGAATCGGACCGGCGTCCACCTGTTCGGTCATCCGGATGATGGTCACACCGGTTTCACGTTCACCGGCCAGGATGGCATGTGCAACCGGCGCGGCTCCCCGGTATTTCGGCAACAGCGAGAAATGCACATTGAGACACCCGTATCGCGGCATCTGTAACACGTCGGCAGGCAAGATCAGTCCGAACGCGGTGACGACGAATACGTCCGCCGACCAGGCGCGGAGTGCCTGCACAATTTCCGGACGTCGCAATGTCGGGATCTGCAATACCGGTCGCCGCACGGAGAGCGCCCACACCTTCACCGGAGGCGGTTGCACCCTGCGACCGCGACCGCGTGGCCGGTCCGGTGCGGTGACCACTCCACAGACTTCCGTTCCCGGATGCGCATGCAACGCACGCACGACTGTAACGGCGGCGTCCGGTGTCCCGAAAAACAGCACGCGGATCACCATTCCCCCAGACGTTGCCGTTTACGCACTTTCCGGAGAAATGCAGCGCGCGTCAGGGGTGTCATGCGATCGATGATCAATCGACCCTGCAGGTGGTCCGTCTCATGCGAAAACGCCCGCGCGAGTAATCCCTCTGCCTCCCATTCGTGCCATGTGCCATCCAGCGTCTGCCCCCGCACCCGAATGCGCGCGGGACGCACGACGGGGGCATACAATCCCGGAAAACTCAGACACCCCTCTTCTTCACGGGCTTCGCCCTCTTCATGTACCACCGTGGGATTGAGAACCACCAGTACCTCCTCCGGCCGCTGTCCCCGGTAGAGATCGATCACATAAACCTGCAACAACACACCGACCTGATTGGCCGCAAGCCCGATCCCGTTAGCATAATACATGGTCTCCAGCATATCCTGGACGAGTTTGCGCACCGTATCATCGATCGTCTGTACCGGTGCTGCCGGCGTGCGCAGACGCGGATCACCATACTTCAGAATTTCCAGGATGGCCATGACCGCCCCCTCCCATGGTGCGACGACCCTAAGTCTGGCGCGACTTCTTTCGCACCCGGTCCAGCAGAATGTTCAACGTCTTTTCCATACGGGCGCGGTACAGGTCCTCCAGCAGTTTTTGTATTTCCGGCCGCTGCCGGACCAGTGCCTGCATGGCGGTATTGGCGATCACCAGCACGTCCACCCGGTCCTCGGCCACGACCGTAGCGCTGCGCGGGCGCTGGGTCAGGAACCCGATTTCACCGAAAATATCGCCAGGTTCCAGTTTACCGACCGGTACGGACGCGCTCTCCGTATCAAACCAGACCGTTGCTGTACCCCGCAGAACGATGAACACGTCGTGATCGTTCTGTTCACCCATGCGCACGATGACCTGACCCGGCAGGTATACACGCCATGTCGCCGTCTGTGCGAGGATCTGAAACGCTTCCGGATCGAGCAGTTCAAACAGGCTGCACCGTTGCAGTGCTTCCGGGGTGATCGTGACGCCCAGGGCTTTTCGGGCGTACTCGTCCAGCCGCGCCGGTATGGTCGGATGGTCCGGGTCGATGGTATACGCTTTTTTGAGGTACCCGATGGAACGGGTGATATCTCCCCGTGCGAACGCCTGTGCGGCCAGCTGCAGCAGGATCTCCACGGCACGTGCCGGATGCCCCGTATGCCAGAGCGTTTCCGCGTAGACATCGAGCAGTTCTTCTTTCTCTCCCTGCTGTTCGATGAGCGACCGGACCATATCCCGGGCCCGTTCGTAGTCCCCCGCATTCAGCGCATGGATCAACGCGTCCATCCCAACCGGATCATTCGGAGGCACGCTCGCCATGCGACACATCTCCCTGCAATAGAATCGCACGAAACGGTGCCCGCGCAAGGGATTCCCCCCGAACCTCAAGCAACCGCAGAATGACCTCAGCCACCACGCGGTTCGGGGTGGACGCGCCCGCCGTTACCCCGATGGTGATGCGGCCCCGGGGCAACCAGTGTTCCGTAACCCGCGGTTCAGCCATGTACGGCTTGTGATGAATCGCACGGGCAGACAGGATAGAGGATGCACTCTCGATATGATAACTCGGGCAGTACTGCTGACAAATGCGCAGCAGGCTCCCCGTATTGCTGCTGTTGAATCCGCCGATGACGATCATGAGGTCAACGTCATGCTGTGCCAGGAGTTCAATCACGGCGTCCTGCCGATCCTGCGTTGCGGAACAGATGGTATCAAAAGCACGAAACCGCGCGGCCAGTTGTTCCGGACCGTAGCGATCCCGCATGGCCGCTCGCAGGATTTCCTGGATCTCCAGGGATTCGTTCATCAGCATGGTGGTCTGATTGGCCAGTCCGATCCGTTCCAGATGACGATCCGGATCGAATCCCGGGGATACCGCCGCACGAAACCGTTCCAGAAACGCCTGACGATCGCCACCGTCGCGGATGTACGTGGCCACGACCTCGGCTTCCGCCCGGCTCAGTACGATCAGATAGTGTCCCCCCAATGCCATCGCCTGAGACGCCGTAGCGCGCGTCTCTTCATGCCAGTATTTGCCGTGGATGACCGAGGTAAACCCCTCTCGCGCATACCGGCGCACGCTCTTCCATACGTTCATCACCGATCCGCACGTGGTGTCCACAATGATACAGCCGCGCGCGCGAATTGCCTGGAACTCTTCCACAGTGACCCCAAACGCCGGAATGATGACGACATCGTCCGGCTGAATGACGGAATAATCCTTGGCACCATCCGGAGATACGGGTAAAAACGCGATCCCCTGTTCCTGCAGGCGTCGATTCACGAAAGGATTGTGAATGACTTCGCCGGTGAGAAAAATGCGCCGGTCCGGGAACTGAATACGCGTCTCATAGGCATACTGAATCGCCCGGTCGACCCCATAACAGAATCCGAACTCACGCGCGAGGACAATACGGGTCTGACCGACCGTACAGGCATAATCGTGCTGACGGAACCACTCAATGAGTGCACTCGCGTAGGCCTCGCGCAGGACGGGCAGCACGACCTGTTTTTTGCGAAATCCCTTCTGCACGATCGTTCCCGGTGTTGTCATACTTTACCGCTCCGGATGCGTAAAATGCATTCCAGATTACATGTTCTTTCCAGAAAAGTCGAATACCCGTCCGTGACCCATCTCACCCCATGGGGGTTCATTCCCCCTGGTGCGATACCGGCGACGGCTCCTCCGATGACGACGGAGAAGCAGGCAGCCGGATATTGTACCGTTTGATCATCTCGTGCAGTGTGGTCGGTTTGATCTTCAGCAGTTCCGCCGCACGGCGCTGGACACCTCCGCTCTCCCGGAGCGCCTCCAGGATCAGCGCTTTCTTAAAGTTATCCACCCGCTCCCGAAAACTCAACCGCTGGGTACCCGACCGCGCGGACGACACGTGTACGGACCGCGCACGACTAGCACGGACAATATGTTCCGGCAGGAGATCGATATCGATCACCGGACCGGTCGCGAGCACAACTGCCCGTTCGATCGTGTGTTCGAGTTCACGCACATTCCCCGGCCAGTGATAATCGACGAGTGCAGTCAGCGCCCGTTCGGTCAATTCAAGATCCGGTTTCTGATTTTCCTGTCCGTACTTACGCAGGAAATGTTCCACGAGCAGCGGAATGTCCTCCCACCGCTCCCGCAGGGGAGGCACCCGGATCACGATGACGTTCAGGCGATAGTACAGGTCTTCCCGGAACCGTCCCTCCCGCACGAGTTGTTCAAGGTCCTGATTCGAGGCGGTAATGAACCGAACGTCCACCTCGATAGTCCGCAGTCCCCCGAGCCGCATGAACTGTCGATCCTGCAGGACCCGCAGGAGTTTCGCCTGGGTGGACAGGGGCATCGTCGCCACCTCATCGAGAAACACCGTTCCACCGTTGGCCATTTCGAGCAGACCGGGTTTGGTATGCATGGCGCCGGTGAATGCGCCCTTTTCATACCCGAAAAGTTCACTTTCCAGCAATTCTGCGGGGATATTACTCGTATTAACGACGACGAACGGCTGATCCGCGCGCGGACTCCGGTAGTGAATCGCGCGTGCGATGAGATCCTTACCGGTACCGCTCTCTCCGAGGATCAGCACGGTAGACCGGCTGGCGGCCACACGATGGATCAGGTCATAGATCTCGCGCATTCGCGTGCTCTTCCCCACGATGTGTTCGAACTGTACCTCCCATGCCATCTGCTGGCGCAGGGCACGGTTCTCCATGATCACTTTCCGATGGCGGACAGCGCGCTGGATCGCCGCAAGCACCTCCTCGTTGCGAAACGGTTTCGTAATATAATCGAATGCCCCCCATTTCAAACAGCGCACCGCGCCGTCTACCGTGCCGTATGCTGTAATGATGATGACCGGAAGGTCCGGGTCCATCTCCATCATCGATTCCAGGACCTCCTCTCCGGAGCGGTCGGGCAGCATGATGTCGAGCAGTACGACGTCGTACGTATACACCCGTAACCGACGCAGGGCCTCTTCGGCGGTGAACACGCCGTCCAGTGCATACTGACCCTGCACGAGTTCCTGAAAGACCTCGTGAATAATGGGTTCATCATCGACGAGCAGCAGACGTGCGGCGGGCCTCATAAATGACCTCCCTGGACCATGCCGGCATCCGGATACGGAAACAACTCCCCTGTCCCGGGGTACTTTCGACCTCAATGGTACCCCCGTGTTGACGCACAATATGATACGTGATCGTCAATCCCAGACCGGTACCCCCCTGGTGGGCTTTGGTGGTGAAAAACGGATCGAAGATCCGCTGCTGGACGTCCGTATCCATACCCACACCCGTGTCCCGCACCTCGAGGATCGCATCCCCCCGATCGCGACGCACACGGATGGTCACCGTGCCGCCCTCCGGCATGGCATCCCGCGCGTTGACAATCAGGTTCGTCAACACCTGATGCATCTGCGCTTCATGGCCCCAGACATGGACCGGATGGCGGTCCAGATCGAGTTCCACGTGTACCGGGGTATCTTTCAGAATCGGTCGCAGCAGCCGGACACCCTGCTGCACGACCTGGCGCAGATCCAGCACACGTGCAGTCTGCCGACGGGGTTGAGCCATATCGAGGAATGTCTGCACGATCTGTTTGATCTGCTGGACCTGGGACTGCATCCGCAGGATCAACCGTCGATCGCGTTCGTCCCGCACCCGCTGGGCGAGCAGGTCACTGTAACTCATGATACCGGTCAAGGGGGTATTGATCTCATGGGCAATCCCGGCAGCCAGCAGTCCCATGCTGGACAGTTTTTCCGCCTGAATGAGTTGTTGTTCGAGTTGATACTGGTGTGTGATGTCCTCCATGACGTACAGGAATCCGGCGACGGTACCCGTTTCAATGGGAATCTGCAGGGACCGCCGGGCGATCTGCAACAATCGGGGCGCACCGTCCGGCTGGGGCAGATAGATGCGCAGTACCGGCAGAGAACGTTCCGGATGCTCAAAAAACTCACGCATGCGCTGGATAAAATGGGCGGGCAGAAACTGTTCAACGGGACGGCCGACCATGTGGTCCGGTTCCGTACGGAACCATTCCGCGAGACTCCGGTTCGCCATATAGATCCGGGCATGGGCCGCGTCCGTCACCAGGATCCCGGCACCGAGACTTTCAAGGACGACCGCCTGGAACCGGCGCAACTCGTCGAGCACCTGATTCTGGCGCTGGGCCTCGATCAACAGGGAATAGTTTTCCAGCACCTGCTGAAACCGCACGCGCACTTGATCGAGCAGACGCAG
>CAZIRO010000047.1:0-16799 GCA_964541595.1 uncultured Acidobacteriota bacterium | reverse complement strand
TCATGGCTTTATTGACGTGTTGACCGCCGGGACCGCTGGCACTGAACACGTCGACCCGCAGATCCTCGTCCCGGATATCGACATCGACCTCGTCCACTTCCGGGAGGATCGCGACAGACGCTGCTGACGTGTGAATACGCCCGCTCGCTTCGGTCACCGGTACACGCTGCACACGGTGAATCCCGCTCTCGTACTTCAACCGACGGTATGCCCCGTCCCCCTCGACCAGACAGACGACTTCCTTATACCCCCCGAGATCGGTCGGATGGGCATCCAGGACGGAACATTTCCATCCCTTGCGTTCGCAGTACCGTTGATACATGCGCAGCAGGTCCGCGGCAAACAATGCGGCTTCCTCGCCGCCGGTGCCGGCGCGAATTTCCAGAATCACATTACGGGCATCGTTCGGGTCTGCGGGCAGGAGCGCGAGCACCAGATCCCGTTCCACCTGATCGATATCCGCCTGCAGCCGTTGCAATTCCTCGCGAGCCATCGCACGGAACTCCGGATCCCGTTCCTGTGCGAGCAGGGTTTCGACGTCCGCACACTCGCGTCGCAACTGTTGCCAGCGGCGATACAGTGCGACGATCGTCTCGAGTTCGCGATACCGGCGGGCCATGCGCGCGTACCGGTCCGGATCACGCAGGACTTCCGGTTGAGCCAGCGCGGCCGCCAGCGTTGCGTGTTCCTGTTCCAGCGTCTGTAGACGGGACCGGAGCCGTTCCAGGATGGGATGCATGTCCGTTACCTCTCTTCCGGTGGGAATTTACGTCATTTGGCCGCAATGTGCAATTCGAAATTCCGAACGAAATCTGGTACAATCCATGCGCTGCATTCCGGCATATCGACCACGGGGAAGGCGTCCGATGTACATCATTGCGGTGGCGAATCAGAAGGGCGGTGTCGGCAAGACGACGACGGCGGTGAACCTGGCGGCAGCGATCGCTCTGAAGGGACATACGACCCTGCTCATCGATATGGACCCGCAGGCCAATACAACGATGACGTTCCTTGATCTCTCGACCGTCCAGCGGAACATCTACGACGTCCTCACGGATCGCCAGATCACGATGGATACCATCATTCGGCCCACATCGCTTGAACGTCTGGATATCGTCCCCGCACGGATCGCACTGGCCAAACTCGAGAGCCAGTTAATCGGAGAGATCGACGCCTATTATCGACTGCGCGATCGCTTGCGGTCGTTGCGTCGCACATATGATTTCACCATCATTGATACACCCCCGGCACTGGGACTGCTGACGGTGAACGCACTGGTGGCCGCGCACAGTGTGTTGATCCCCATCCAGGTGTCGTATTATGCCCTGGAGGGTACGGAAGACCTGATGGAAACCATTCAGAAAGTTCGTCAACATGCGAACCCGCGGTTGCAGGTGATCGGCGTGGTGGTAACCATGGTGGACCGGCGTACCGTACTCGCACGCGATGTCATCGATCAGGTGCGTCACATGTTCGGACCGTTGACGTTCCGGACGATCATCGGACGCAGCGTGCGTTTGGAAGAGAGTCCGGCGTATCGGGAATCGATCCATACGTATGCGCCGGATTCGCCGTCGGCGCAGGAATATCGGGCACTTGCCGAGGAGGTGCTGGAACGTGTCCAGACGGGGATTACCCAAGAAGTTTAAACCGGCTAAGGAATTGCATTACGTCGAGGCCCTGCTCGAGAAGGCGGCACAGCCGGTCATTCGGATGATCCCCGTGGACCGGATTGACCCGAATCCGTGGCAGCCCCGGCAGGATTTCGGCGATCTGGAAGAACTCGCACGGTCCATTCGTGACAGGGGGTTGCTGGAACCCATTCTTGTGCGTCCGCACGGCGAGCGGTACCAGGTAGTGGCCGGTGAACGGCGTCTGCGAGCCTGTCAGATGGCTGGATTGACCGAGGTTCCCTGTATCGAACTGGAAATTTCAAACAGCGAAATGCTGGAGATCGCCCTGATCGAAAACCTCCAGCGCAAGGATCTCGACCCCTTTGAAGAGGCGGAAGCCTATCATCGCCTGATCGAAGAGTTCGGGTATACGCATGCGGAACTCGCGCGTGTGCTCGGAAAAGCACGTTCGACGATTACGGAAGTGTTGCGATTGCGCGAAATTCCCGAACCCATTCGTGCCATGTGTCGGGCACACGGGATTCTCAGCCGGCGGCAACTGCTGACCATTGCGCGGCAACCCGACGTCGCGGCCATGCGGTTCTGTGTGGAAGAGATGCGCCGTGCATCGTCCCCGGCCGGTGCGTCCGCAACCGCGCGTGCGGCATCGTCCCCGTCGACTGCGCGGTCGCCGTCTGCCGAGCGGCAACGGACGCCCGCATCCCGTCGGCCGTTTGTCTACCGGGACCCGTTCGGCGTGTTCGAACTTCGCATGCGGTTTTATCGCGGGACATATACTGCGGATGCCATTCGTGCGGCATTGCAACAGGTGATCGACGCGATCGATCGCGGAGATATCCGCACGGATGAGGCATAACACACACGGTCTCAGCGTATCCCATTTTTTCCCCTGGAGGCGTTCCCATGACCGGACATCCACTGGTTCCGAAGTACGCATTTTTGACGAAAGGGATCGGTCGCCACCGTGAAAAACTCGCGAGTTTTGAAGAGGCCCTGCGCAATGCCGGTATCGCACCGTTCAATATCGTCAAGGTCTCATCCATTTTTCCGCCCGGATGCGAGTTGATCGATCGGGAAGAGGGCATTCGGATGCTGCACCCCGGCGAAATCGTGTTCTGCGTATTGAGCGAGAACGCCACCAACGAACCGGGACGACATATCGTCGCATCGGTGGGACTGGCCGTGCCGGCGGATCGGGATCTGTACGGGTACATTTCGGAACACCACGCATTTGGCCAGAGTGAAGAAGACGCGGGCGAATATGCGGAAGACCTGGCCGCCGCCATGCTGGCGACAACGCTGGGACTCGATTTCGATCCGGAACGCAACTGGGATGAACAGTTGGATGCGTATCGGATGTCTGGTAAGATCGTGATTTCTCGAAACATCACCCAGTGGGCGGAAGGCGATCCCAGGGGATACTGGACCACTGTCGTTGCCGGTGTGATCTTCATCATCCGGTGATACATGCGTTGTACCACAGACCGGGGCATCCGTGAGGGAAACATGCACCGCTGGGTCGTGGTCGGGTGTTGTCTGATCGCGTTCTGGAGCGCATGTGCGCACCAGTCTCCGGAACACGCGCTGTATACCGGCGCGTGGCGTGATGTCCGGTTTCGGTTTGAGCGGGACGTTCGAGACCCGTTCGCCGATCGGTTCAATGCGCGACGACAACAGATCTTTCGGGAGATCGGACGTGGACCGACCGGGATACCCCTCGGTACCTGGAGCGTCGCACAACTCACGGTGACGAATGCATCACCCGCGCCGTTGCGTCAACCCGAACGTCCGCCATGGGTGGAACTCATCGGAGACGACCGGCGCGCATACGGCGGGATTCCCTTTCCGGAAGCCATCCGCCGATTGTCCGAAGTCACCGCACGGTTCGGGCGAAATGTCGCGCTTCCCGCACCGACGCATGAACGGGCGGTGGAACACGTGTTTATGCGGGAAACGTACCGGCTGTCCCTGTTGCCGGAAGACAGTGACCTGTACAGATGCTGGGCGGATGCCTGGCAGCGGCTGCACGGATTGCAATTGCAGCCGGTGCCCCCGTTCGGAATCTATCGACTGGAAGTGGTGAACGGATCGGAATTTCCGCTGCCGGCAGATTTTCGTCTTGCCGTTCAGACCGGTCCGCAGACATGGGATGAACTGCCGTCCCTGCGGACCGCACTTGAACGGGTGCAACAGACGATCGATGCGGCGATGGCGCGTATCGAACGGAACGCGCCCATGCGCGAGCGCGCGTTACAGCAGATCGGAAACGAATTCACACTGTGTGTGCTTCAGGGGTTACGGGACGATCGGTCCGGATTGCCGCCAGGTGCGCGGACGGTCATGGAATTTGTACTGTTCGGGACGGAACCGCGTAATGTGCAGCGCGTGCGGTTGCGCGGCGGTCGGCTGGACGTTTACTGGCAGGCACTCTTGCGCGATCTGCCCGCACCGTGTACATTTCCGATCGCGTCCGGACAGTCGTGTTCCTGGTACTTTCTCATGCCCACCGACCGTCCGGAACGGGTACGCGCTGTACGCGTGTTCTGGCAGGATCGATGGGTCATACTGGAATAGCAAGCACCATCGCGGGCGGGATGCGCGCGCGGGAACGGGAAATTTGTGGTAGTATGAGGGAACCCGCGATGCCCGTATGGACGATCGCTGGAAAGACACCCCGGATTGATGCGACCGCATGGATCGCGCCGGATGCCGTGATCATCGGTGATGTCGAGATCGGCGCCCATGCGAGTGTCTGGTTCGGTTCCGTATTGCGCGGAGATATGCATTTCATTCGCGTGGGCCCGTATACGAATATCCAGGACCACTGCATCGTGCACGTCACCAAAGACCGGTTCCCGACTGTGATCGGGGCATACGTGACCATCGGTCACCGGGCGATCGTTCACGCCTGTCGAATCGGTGACGGATGTCTCATCGGCATGGGTGCCGTGATCCTGGATGGCGCGGAAATCGGTGAAGCCTGCCTGATCGCGGCGGGGAGTGTCGTCCCGCCGGGGCAGAAAATTCCCCCGCGTTCGCTCGTAATGGGCGTGCCGGGACGGATCGTACGCGCGTTGACCGATACCGAAGTGGCACAAATCCGGGAAAATACTATGCTGTATGTGGAGTATGCCGAACTCTACCGCAGTGGGTTGCAACCATGAGTCGACGATTCCAGCGACCCCGGGGTACGTTCGATCTGCTGCCTCCGGACAGCGAGTTCTGGGTGTGGCTGGAAAACGTGGCCCGGGAGATCTTCGGTCAGTACGGATACCGTGAAATGCGGACCCCGGTTTTTGAGGCGCGTGAACTGTTCGAACGCGGTGTCGGAACCACAACCGATATTGTCGAAAAACAGATGTACGTGTTCCAGGACCGCGGCGGGGACTGGCTGGCATTGCGCCCGGAGGGGACGGCACCGATCCTGCGCGCCGTGGTGGAAAACGGGTTACATATGACCCCGCCGCCACATCGGTATCTGTACATCGGGCCAATGTTCCGTCATGAACGTCCTCAGAAGGGACGATTCCGGCAGTTTCATCAGATCGGCGTCGAATCCCTGAACGAGTCGGCACCGGAGATCGATGCGGAGATCATCGCGATGGCGCATCAGTTCTGTCGTACGGTCGGCGTCACCGGGGTACAGATCGAGATCAATTCCATCGGATGCCGGATCTGTCGCCCCGCGTATATGCAGGCGCTGGGGGTATACTGGATTTCGCATCTGGACCGGTTATGCGATGACTGTCGACGACGGGCACAGCGGAATCCCCTGCGGGTACTGGATTGTAAACAGCCCCAGTGTCGTGCCCTGATACTGGACGCCCCCCGTATCGACGATTACTGGTGTGGCCCCTGTCGGGTGCATTTCGAGGCCGTACTGCACAGTCTGGAACGTCTGGATGTGCCCGTGCAGCGGAATCGGTTTCTCGTGCGGGGGCTGGATTATTATATGCGGACGACGTTCGAGTTTACCATCCCCGAGGAACGTGCACAGAACGCGATCCTCGGGGGTGGTCGGTACGACGGTTTGCTCGCCGATCTCGGAGGACCGGACTGGCCGGGGATCGGGTTCGCCATCGGGGTCGAGCGGTTGATCGATACGCTGCACACCCGCCCGCAAACGGCGGCGCGACCTGTGCAGATCGTGGTCCTGGCGATCGGAGAGATCCAGCGGATGAATGCCCTGCAGATTGCCCAGCAACTACGTGCGGCGGGGTTGCGCGTGTGGGCATATCTGGAGGCAACGAGCGTGCGTAGCGGTATGCGACGTGCCCACCGGTGCGGTGCGCCGCTCGTCGTGCTCGTGGGTGAGGACGAACAGCGTGCCGGAACGTGGACGGTACGGGATATGCGGTCCGGTGAGCAGCAAACCCTGACACCGGATGCGGCGGTGCAGTGGATATGCACGCGCATTCGAGAATAAGTTTTGAACTGTGCATTGCAGATTTGATCACCACGGAGACACGGAGTCTACGGAGAAAACAGCGTTTTTTTTCTTTTCCAGGTTCTCTTCGTGTCTCCATGGTTTTCAAATGTGTAATCCGAAATTCCAAGGGGTGTGTCCATGGAACCCTATCGAACCCATTACTGCGGGGAGTTGCGAGAAGCGCACATCGGTACGTCCGTTCGATTGGCCGGATGGGTCCATCGGGTTCGCGATATGGGGGGCGTCGTCTTCGTCGATCTCCGGGATCGGACCGGAATCGTCCAGATCGTGTTCCGTGAGGAGATCGATGCTGACCTGACCGACATGGCCGGTCTACTGCGTACCGAGTCCGTGATCCAGGTGGTCGGAGATGTGGCGGCGCGGCCACCGGATACGGTGAATCCGAAGATCGCCACCGGTGCGATTGAGGTCGTGGCGCGATCCCTGACGGTGTTAAATCCCTGTGCGCCGCTGCCGTTTCAGATCGCCGATGATGCGACACCACACGAAACCACACGCCTGCGGTATCGGTACCTGGACCTGCGCCGGCCGTCCATGTTGCGCAATCTGGAATTGCGCCATCGGGTGGTGTTGCGCGCGCGACAGTACCTGCACAGCCAGGGGTTTCTGGAAGTTGAAACGCCGATCCTCACCCGGTCGACACCGGAAGGTGCCCGTGATTTTCTCGTGCCCTCGCGGTTGCATCCCGGGAAGTTTTATGCATTGCCGCAGTCCCCGCAGTTGTTCAAACAGATCCTGATGGTCGCGGGATTCGATCGGTATTTCCAGATCGCCCGGTGTTTCCGCGATGAGGATCTGCGTGCCGATCGTCAACCGGAGTTCACGCAGATCGATATCGAGATGAGTTTTGTCCGGGAGGACGACGTATTGTCTGTTACGGAAGGTCTGATGCAGGCAATGTTCGAGGAAGCCGGCTATGTAATCCCAACACCGTTTCCGCGCATGGACTATGATACGGCGATCGAACGGTACGGTTCCGACAAACCCGATCTGCGGTTTGACCGTACGCTGGAGAATGTCACCGATCTGTTTCGAGAGACAGAATTTCGCATCTTTCGGCAGGCCGCAACGACGGAGGATCACATCATCACCGCGCTGGCCGTTCCGGAAGGCGTGCACTGGCCGCGCAACCGTCTGGACCAGATCAATGATCGCGTGAAGGAACTCGGGGGCAGGGGGATTGTCTGGATCCGCTGGTTGCCGAACGGCGAGGTGCAGTCCCCCGTAGCGAAGTTTCTCCGTGCGGGTGAACTGGATGCACTGCGGCAGCGTCTGCGTCTTTCCGAGGGTGGGGTGGCGCTGTTACTTGCGGGTCCGCGTGAGGCGGCATGTACCATGATGGGAACCCTGCGCGTGGAACTCGCCCGGCAGGAGGGATGGATCCCCGCCGACGCCGGCTGGCGGTTTGTCTGGATCGTCGATTTTCCGTTGCTCGAATGGAGTGAAGAAGAACACCGCTGGGTCGCCCGCCACCATCCGTTCACCAGTCCGCGGATGGACACGATGGAGTGGATGCATACGGACCCCGCGCGTGTGCGTGCCCATGCGTATGACCTCGTTCTCAATGGGGTTGAGATCGGTGGCGGTAGCATTCGGAACCATCGCGCGGATGTGCAGCGTCAGGTGTTTGCCCTGCTCGGCATCCCTCCGGAAGAGTATGAGACGAAGTTCGGGTTCCTTCTGGAGGCCCTCTCCTACGGCGCGCCACCGCACGGCGGGATCGCGCTGGGACTGGATCGCATCGTCATGATGCTGGCCGGTGCAACGTCGATTCGGGAAGTCATCGCATTCCCGAAAACCGCGTCCGGCCAGTGTTTGTTGACCGGCAGTCCGAACTGGGTGACGGAGCACCAGTTGAAAGAACTCCACATCCGCGTGGTGGATGAAGAAGTGAAGGAAGAAAAGTGACAGGAGTGAACGGAGATCGGGACGGGAAATGGGACAGGGGAACCACCGGATCCACAGGTGTGCCGGTGACCACCGGTCTCAGATCTCGGGTGTCAGGTGTCAGAGAGACCGGCATCTCCGGAACGGGGACATCGCGTGGCCGGATGGGCACCTACGGTGTCCCATTGCCTGTCCCGATCCCAGGTTTGCACAGAATATGAAATGTACCAATATATTTCGGAGAAGCGATCATGCCGGAAAGCGGTCCGGTTTCGATCCGAACGGTCATCCCGCTGTTTGACGCGTTCCGTCGAGAGGTGCGAAAAGCCGCCCTCGGGGTCGATCGCGCGATCGACCTCATGCTGACTGCTCTGCTCGCCCAGGGACATGTCCTCCTGGAAGATGTGCCCGGTGTGGGCAAAACCGTCCTTGCACAGGCGTTCGCCCGCGCATTCCGCGCGTCTTTCCGACGGATTCAGTTCACCAGCGATATGCTCCCTTCGGATATCCTGGGGACACATATCTGGCGCCCGGATCAGCAGACGTTTGAGTTTCGCGAGGGCCCGATTTTTGCCCATATTGTGCTCGCGGATGAAATCAACCGCGCGAATCCCAAAACGCAGAGCGCGCTCCTCGAAGTTATGGCCGAGCGACAGGTGTCCCTGGACCATCGCGTGTATACACTGCCGCGGCCGTTTTTTATCGTTGCTACGCAGAATCCGCTGGAATTTCAGGGCACGTTTCCCCTGCCGGAAAGTCAACTCGACCGGTTTCTGATGATGATTCATCTCGGCTATCCCGCACAGGATGTCGAAACGCGGATTCTGGTGACCCCGCCGCCGGAACAGCTCCTCGCTCAGGTGCGTCCCGTCGCCAGCGTGGACCAGATCGTCGCCCTGCAGGAACAGGTTGATCGCATTCGGGTACATGCGGACATCCTGAACTATGTCGTACAACTCGCACGGGCTACACGATCGCATCCGCAGGTCCTCATCGGAGCATCGCCACGTGCGGGGAAACATCTCGTGCGTGCCGCGCGTGCCTGGGCCATGATGCACGGTCGGGAATACGTGGTACCGGACGATATCAAAACACTCGCGCCGGTAGTGTGGGCACACCGATTGCTCCCGCGTGCACCGATCCAGATGCGTGCGACCGAATGGGCCGTACAACTCATTCGGGAGGTACTCACCCAGGTTCCGGTTCCCGTGTGAAGAAATTTCGAAATCCAAAATCCAATACCCAGTATCCAGTGGAACTTCGCAGGATTTTTATTCCGACATGGGCGTGGCAGGTCCCGGAAGAGGTCCTCGTGGTATACGGGGACGCGGTCCGCCGGATGCGGAAAGTGTTGCGACTCCATCCGGAGCGGGAGGTGATCCTCATCCCCGGAAATGGGACCGCCATCCATGCCCGGTTGATGGCGTTTACCGGTACGCAGGAAGCACGTTTTCGCGTCATTGATATCCGCACCGATACGACGGCGTCTGCGGTCGATCTCCGGCTGGCCGTGGGCTGGCTCAAACACGATGTCCTCGATGACGCCATTTTCCATGGGGTCCAGCTGGGTGTGGGTCATTTCGTACCGCTGCGGACGCGTCGCACAGTGGTCCAACCCCGGATGGACCGATGGGAACGGCGCGTGCGTCGATGGCTGAAGATCGCCGCGGAGGCTCTGGAGTCGTCAGGCCGTCTGCGCCTGCCGACCATTCATCCTCCGATGACACTTACCGAATTTCTCTCCGGTATGCCGCCCGCGTCTCCGATTCTCGTACTCGTCGAACCGCGTCACCCGCATGTTGAGGTCGTTCCGCTATGGGCGTGGGTGGACACGCTGCGCGCGTCCCCACGGGAAAAGCGTCTGACCGGACTGGCCGTCGTTGTGGGTCCCGAGGGCGGATGGGATCCGGAGGAGATCGCCGTACTGGTCGATCATGATCAGGTTGTGCTGTGCCATCTCGGGCCGTGGACGCTGCGCAGTGTCACCGCCGTTGTGGCTGCTCTGGCGATTGTCCAGCCGATCTTATACGACGAGCATCCAGGAGATGCGCTGCCACCTGCCACCCGGGACCCGACACCTGATACCTGACACCTGGGACCCGGGACCCGACACCTGGGACCGGAGACCGGTGGCTACCGGCACACCGGTGGATCCGGTGATGCGCATGTCCCATTGCCTGTCCCGATCCCAGGGTCCCATAACTTTGCATTCCCGCTCAAAACCGGATAGGATGGAACACCGGTATGGGTTGGAGATTGCCCATGCGCAAAATTCTGCTGGTGCTTGCGGTACTCGGGTTCGGGTGGTCCGTATACGCATACTGGAGCCATATCCAGGTCGCACGGGGGATTTCCCCACCCGGGTGCACGTTATCCGCGACCTTTCGTTGCGAGGACGTCCTTGCCAGTCCGTATGCCCGCTGGCTGGGGATACCGGTTCCGCTGTGGGCAATGGGGTACTATGCGGTCCTGATCTGGAGCGTCGTTCGGACTTCCCGTCATCGCGGGTGGCGGTTGTGGGTCGTATGGTGGGCACTGCTGGGCGTGACCGTTTCCGGTGCACTGCTCTGGATCATGCAGACCCGGATTCAGGCCACGTGTCCGATCTGTCTGGTCGGTGATGGTATCATTCTCGCATTCCTGGCCGGTGCGGTATGGGCGTTTCGTGTCGATCTTCGCCACTGGCGGGACGGCTGGCGTTCCGCAGCCGCGCTGCGGCGCGGTGTGACGTTCAGCCTGATCGGGCTGCTGTTTTTACTCTGGTGGGGCTATCCGTCCGTGCCCAATGAACGTTCGTCCGCAGCGGATACGCAACGGCTCCCGCCGGTTTCGGGTACTGCGGGATTCTCGAGACCTCCGGAATCGGACGTGGAGGATATCTGCGCGACGGCAACGGTACCGCCAGAATGGCAATCGGTCCTGCAGCAGTTACCACCTCCGGTACAGATTCCGCATGGAATGTGTACGTACATCAGCGGTGGACCGCGTTCGCCGATTCAGATTGTGGAGTTTTCAGATTTTCAATGTCCGTTCTGCGCCCGAATGGCATTTATTTTTGAACGGCTGATCGCACGCTACGGAGACCGGTTGGGCATTCGGTTTTGCCATTTCCCGCTGGATGCCGCATGCAATCCAGCGATTCAGCACCCCCCCGGACCGCATCCGCTTGCCTGTCAACTTGCACGGATTGCCGAGTGTGCCGCGCGTGCGGGAAAGTTTTTGCAGGTGCACAATGAGATGTTCTTATACCAGCGTGAGATTCAGGCGTGGCTGGCCGGACGGATCCCCGGCAGCACCCTGGCAACGGAATTGTCGGCGTGTGCGGAGCGTCCCGAGATCGCACGTCGGGTGGAGGCCCAGGTGCAGCTCGGGATTGAACTGGGTGTGCGCGCAACGCCGACGGTATTTTTCAACGGACATCCGCTGCCCGGTGGTGTCGTACCGGCGGGTGTATTATGCCGGCTGATCCAGCAGTCCGTTGCCACCCAATCCGGGGAGCCTCCGGCAGATGACCATGCACGCCGAGAGGAGAACACCATGGCCCGGAAATGGAAGCAGGTCATTCAGACCGAACGTGCGCCTTTTCCCGTGGGACCTTACAGTCAAGCCATTCGCGTCGGTCCCTGGGTGTTTCTTTCCGGTCAGATCGCCATCGATCCGGCGACCCAGCAGATGGTCCAGGGGTCCATTGAAGAAGAGACCGAACGGGTCATGCAAAATCTACTCGCCGTACTGGAAGCGGCCGGGGGCACACCGGATCATCTCGTGCAGGTCACCATTTACCTGAAAGATATCCACGATTTTCCGAAAGTCAATCAGGTCTATGCGCGGTATGTGGGGGAGCGCCCCCCCGCGCGGGCCACGGTTGCGGTCGCGGCATTACCGAAAGATGCACGCGTGGAAATCGCCGCGATTGCGTATATCCCGGAAACATAGGCATGGGTTCCGGATCGTATGGGGACTGATCCCATGCGTGGGGAAAATATGCGTGGAAATAACAGGAGTGGAACCGTGGGCTGGTCCGCTGTCGACATTCGGAATCAACGGTTTCGGAAACGGTGGTGGGGTTATGATCCGGAGGAGGTCCACCTGTTTCTGAACATCCTGGCCGATGAGATCGAGCGATTGACCCAGATGATCCGTCAGTTGGAACACGAAAACCGTCAGTTGCATGACCGTCTCGAGGAATACCGCGAAAAGGAACGTCATCTGCGCAACACGCTGGTTGCGGCGCAGCAGACTGCGGATCGCGTGCGTGAACAGGCGCGGCGGGATGCAGAGATCATCGTGCGTGAGGCGGAGTTCCGGCGCGATCAGATTCTCGCCGTGGCCCGGCAACAGTTACACCGCATCCAGATGGACATCGACCAACTGTTTCTCGAATACCGCCGCTGGCAGGAACAGATCCTTGCCGAAACCCGTACGCTGATCGACTGGATCGAACAGCGCCAGCAACAGCAACCCCCGGCGCGCGTGCAGATCATGACCCAGACGGATCCCGCGAACGGTCGGACCTGAACCACCGTTGGAATGGATATACGACCTATAGGTCCTATAGGACCTATAGGACCTATACGACTGATTGTGATGTCGATCTCCGGTGCGACCTATGTACTCCGTCGTCTGGAACAGGTGGTGACCTTTGCCGACGGTCCGATCGGCGGTCGGGTGACGGTAGACCACCTGGGCATCCGGGAACATGCGGCCGTTGTGGTGCACCGGGGGCGGATTGCCTGGATCGGACCGGATACGGACATTCCCGCCGAGTGGGCGCAAAAACCGACGGTAGAAATCGATCTGCGGGGCCACATTGCGCTGCCGGGTCTCATCGATCCACATACGCACCTCGTATACGGCGGAGACCGGCTGCAGGACTGGCTGGAACGGTTGCGCGGTCGGTCGTATGCGGAAATCGCGGCCCGCGGCGGGGGTATCGTCAGGACCGTACGGGATACCCGTGCGATGCCCGAAGACGACCTCCTGCAGTTGCTGGAGCACCGCCTGGACCGGTTGTTTGCGTTCGGTGTGACCACCGTGGAGATCAAAACCGGGTACGGACTCGATGCGGAGACCGAACTGCGGTTGTTGCGCTGTCTCCAGCGGATTCAGGATATCCATCCCATGACGGTGATCCCCACGTTTCTCGGTGCACATGCGATTCCTCCGGATATGGACCGTACAGCGTATATCGACATGCTTGCTGCACAACTCATTCCTGTCGTCGCGCAACACCGTCTGGCTTTGACCATGGATGTATTCTGTGATGCCGGGTATTTCACTCCGGAAGAAACCCTCTTTCTTCTGGAGATCGCCCGTCAGCACGGGTTTACCGGTTTTCATCTGCATGTGGACGAGTTCTCCCATACGGGCCTTCTGGAAGCCATAGACAACTGGAAACACATTTACTCCGTCGACCATTTGAACCATATGGACGGTCGGATGGCTGCTGTACTCGCCGAACAGGGTGCAGCCGCCGTACTGTCACCGGCCACGGCACTGCATTTACAATTGCCGCGGCCGCCAATTTCGGCTCTCCTGGACGCCGGTGTACACCTTGCGTTCGCATCCGATCACAATCCGGGAACGAACCCCGTCCTCAATCCCTGGTACACTCTGTGGGTTGCGTGTGTGCACTGGGGACTGCCGCTGGAACAGGTCCTTGCGGGGATGACTGTCGAAGCCGCGTACAGTCTGCGCATTCACGGTCAGACCGGTCGGTTGTCTCCCCGGATGCGCGCGGATATGGTGATCGTCGATGTGCCGCATTACGGGTATATCCTGTACCAGTGGGATACGTTACCCATCCGCTGGGTGTGGAAAAACGGTCGGCCCTATCGGATTCGCGAGCAGGCGGAGATCCACTTCACCTGGATGGCGCTGGAGGAATGATCCACAGGACGGGCGAAACAGATGAGGTAGGGACACGGGGGCACGCGCCCGTGTCCCCACGCATGGTGCGCCGTTTAGTCGAAGGTGTATCCAATGTATGCGCGGAAACCGGATGCCTTCTTCACCAGACTGTTCTTCCCGGAAAAACTGATCCCACCATTTGTATATTCATCGACTGTACCCCAGTATACAGAGATAAAGAACCGGTCCACAGACAGGGTCAGTTGCGGCTGAATGAAGAAGTGGTTACCTGTGTCTCCCTTAATGCCGTTGGTTTCCGGGGCTGAGTATCGATAGTAGGCGAGCATTGCGCCCAGCGTGAGCTTCGCATTTTCGCCCACCGGGAACGTATACGACCCGGCACCACGCAGAATCAGCCAGTCGGATGGATCCTCTTTCGTACCGTCCGGCAGTTCGTGTTCAAACGTCAGCAGATAGTCGGCCCCGGCGGAGAGAACGAAATCACCGATCGGATACTTCAGCGTTCCGCCAAACGTCAGTGCCTCGCTCAGATCGGTATTCGGGATGGTACCGCGCGCGGGGTCCGGCTGGGGACTCAGGTCGAATTCAAATCCCACGTTGAGGTCCAGGTACTTGCTGCCCAGGTATACGATCGGCCAGAAAAACCCGGGTTCAAATCCGCTCGTCATGGTTTCACCACCCGCGGTAACGTCCACGTCAATCAGCCAGAACAGCACGTTCACTCCGACGACGGGATTCCAGTCTTCCGGAAGGATCCCGCTGACAGCCCAGTTGTACCCCAGGAGGAACCCGAGGTTCGGGGCTTTCACCTCGAAATCCGGTGCGGGTTTGAACGTGTCGCCGTTTTCATCATACAGTTCATCCGACGTGAAATACGCGGGGATGACCATGATCACCCCGCCGGCCGATGCGCGTGCGGCAAGACCGACCATCAACAGGAACGCCATGGCCAGCACGCCAAGGCCCCGGGTTCCGATTCCCGAAAAACGCCCGAGTCGGACCATAACCTGCCCTCCTTCAGGTAATGGGTGTGTTTAGGGAAAACAGAACGCATATACTTTGCATGAAGACATGTGGAAATGTATCCTGACGCCGACCAGTACACCGTATTCATATCCTCCTGAATTCTGTAATCGTTATCCTGCCCCTGCCGTTATCTGTCTACTTGTGGTATGCTCGGAACCTGGGTATGGCCATGCCTGTCAAACATTGAAACCTTATTATAGCAAAAACGGCAACGAATTTGAAGTTTACGGGGGGTCAATGTCCATGAGGGCTGCCACTGGCGGTCTTCCACCGGATCGGTATATTTTGAACACGAGATGATGTGGGATATCCATCTGCCGGACGCGTACGGATATTACGACGTCGATATCGGTGGCCAGGCGCTCATCGTCGCCCGGATGAGTCTGTCCGCACACCGGCCGATCGTCTGGTGGGTGCCCGACGATCGCCGGTGGCAGGACCGGGTGACGGCGGTTGCGTTCTGGTTGCGCGTGCTTGCCGAAACGGACGCGGTACCGCCGGTCGTGTTCATGCCGGATTATGACCGCACACCGTTCCTGCCGGTGGAAACGCATCCCTCCATCGTCGAAACGCGGTTGCACGCCTGGAGCGTGCTGGCCGGATCGTCCCGCTGGGTGCTCATCCTGCCGGTGAGCGTCTGGTTGCGGCGGATGCCGCCGCTGGAGTGGTTCCGACAGTTGCAGTTTACATTTCAGCGGGGTGAAGACATTCCCCGGGATTTCCTGTGCGACCTGCTCCGGGAGTACGGATACCGTCCGGTCGATACCGTCCAGCAACCGGGTGACTTTGCGGTTCGCGGTGCGATCGTGGACCTGTTTCCGCCGGGGTATCCGTTGCCTGTCCGCATGGAATTCTTTGACGAGCGGCTGGAAGACATCCGGACATTCGATCCGGCCACCCAGATCAGTCGGGATACGTTGTCAACCGTCCGGGTACTCCCCTGGTTGGAATTTCCCATGCAGCGGCGGGAGATGCAGCGGTGGATGGAACGCGCCGCGCGGTGTATTCCCCCGGAACAGTGGTCCGAGGACTTTCAAACGGCGCAGGACACCTGGTCGGACACCGGCCGCTGGCCCGGGTATGAGGACCATATCGGGTGGTGGATGGAGCCACTGCTCCCGTGGTGGGAAATCCTGCCCGATGGGGTATGGGTGATCAGCGAACCGCAGACCGTGGCTGCGCAGATCTCTGCGCAGCACACGCATCTCGTTGAAACCGTTCGCCACGCACGTGCGCAGGGGACGCCCGCACCGGATCCGTCCCGCTGGCTGGTTGAACCGCTGCCGATCGAAACGTGGTCCGAGGTGTTCCACATCGCTTGTATCCTCTCTGCCGACCATACGTCACCCCCATACTGGCGGGACTGCGTGCCCCTGCGGTGGCGTTCGCCCACACGGTATGACGGTCAGATGCACCGGTTTGTGCGGGATTGTCAGGCGTTTCTGCGGGCGTCGTCCCGGTGCATCATCGTGCTGCGTTCGGAAGCCCGCGCGGAACGCATGCAGGCGCTGCTACGCGAGCGGTTGATGCAGAGTGGTCCCGTGGTTCCGCCGGAACGGGTCCAGACAACGTTGCGGGAAGAACGCATTGTACTGACCGTCCATGAGCTGACCCTGGGGCTGGAAGCACCGGATGCCGGTGTATGGGTGGTCCCGGAAAATCTGCTGTTCGGCGATATCATCCGCCTGGAACCCCGCCATCACGTCCCGCTCGATCGGGCGCAGGCAATGGACCTTGCGGACCTCCGACCGGGAGATTACGTCGTCCACGAGGACCACGGGATCGGCCGATTCGTCGGGCTGGAACGCGTGCGGTACGGGCAGCGGGTGGTCGAAACCGTGGTCATCGAGTACGCCGGCGGCGATCGGCTGCTCGTGCCGATGGACCGTATTGACGTCATCAAGAAGTACGTCGGACCATCGGAAACCCCG
>CAZIRO010000046.1:15087-16979 GCA_964541595.1 uncultured Acidobacteriota bacterium | reverse complement strand
ATAAAAATATGCCTGTTCACCCGTACGTGCGCCGCCAACGTTCGTTTCCCGAACGATCACACCCGGCGCAATCTCCAGAACCGCCCAGGGATCCCGCGCGGTCGGCAGGGTTTCGAGGGTTGACGTATCAAACGTACTGACGACCTCGACCCCCCGGGTCTCCACCGTGGTCCATGCCTGCACTTCAACGGTCGCCGCTGCGGCGGGCACCAGGACACACGTGATCCGGACGGTCTGTCCCACGTGCAAACGGATGGGTCCACGGACAACCGGTCGAAATCCCGACAGTTCCGCACGCAACTGATAGTCCTCCCCAGGGGGCAATCCCGGAAAGAGAAACCGACCGTCGGTGTCCGTTCGCTGCACCCGCCGACCGATACGCGATGACTCCAGTGTAACGGTCACGCCCGGAATGGGCCGCCCATCCGGATCGACCACCACACCGGCAATCTGTCCTGTCGCTTCCTGCGCAGGGATACTCTCTGAACCGATTCCTCCCCAAAGGAAAACCAGCAGGATCGGAACGACAAGCGATGCATGGTCCTGCCCGTGCATGTGCAGTGCTCCCGGATCTTTTTGCAGAAAGTTTAAACGCGCGAATGGAACCTGCCGTTCACCGCAGGGGTACATTCATCATTCCATTACGCCACCTGCCCCCTTTCGTACCCCCCTCCCGTATCATCAAGCACTCTCACCGGCGGCGCGAAGCCCCTTGTTCGGTGCTCGTTCCGATCTCGACCTGTTTCGCCCTCATGGTCCATACAACAACAGGTGAAACGCTTTCACAATAAATACCGCCATCTGGGCGCGGTTAATGGAATTCAGGGGACAATATTGCGTCGGACTGCAGCCCCCTGTAATTCCCCGCGCCCACATGTAGTGCACATGTGGACAGTAGAACACGCTGTCTGACACATCAACAAACCGATTCGGCTGTCCGTCCGTACAGTCATATGACCGTCCCGTGTCCGGATCCACATATGCTCCAGGCGGTTGTCCACCCAGCATCGCCCGCACGATGAATATCGCCATCTGTCCGCGATTGACCGTTTCCAATGGACAGTACTCCGTTGTCGTGCATCCAGCCGTGATGCCGTTCGCCCACATCCAGTGCACGTGTGGGCAGTAAAATACTCCGTCCGGTATGTCCGTAAAGTGGTTCGGATTCGCGTCCGTACAATCCCAACTCCCGTTGGGTCCGCTACCCGTCATCGGCGGATTCCCACCCAGCACCGCTTTGCTAATAAATATGGCCATCTGTCCACGATTGACCGTTCCCAACGGACAGTACTCCGTCGCCGTGCACCCGCCGGTGATGTTACGGTGCATCATTGTCTCTACATGCCAGTAGTAAAATACCGACGGCGTTACATCCGCAAAACTCGGACCCATATGCAGCACCCACGTACTGGCCTCTGTGGACTGAACAAGGGCCTGTGTCAGTGTGAGCGTCTCATCGAAAGTCACGTCCTTGTGACCCCAGCCGGTGCGCGTACCCTGCAGCGCATAGCAGTTGCCCGTGGCTGTGGCACAATCGGCTGTCGCTCCCGCCGCCACTGTACCGTAATCGGCCGTGGAATCGACCAGGGTGGCCGAAACTCCGCCTGGAACCACCACGTTGCCCCCCGTGCCGGTGGCGTTCAGGGCTACTGCACTGGCATTCCGCCAGGCTGGTACGGCGGTGATCGTTTCGCCACTGTCCCACACACCGTTGCCGTTCGGGTCATTCGCAAGGCTCAATCCTTCGGGGATGAACACCGCAAGGTACATTTGAGCCACAAAGGCATCGATAATACCGTTGTGCGTCGTATCGTAGGCTCCCGGTGTCGTCGGAAAATCGGAAGAAAACGTGCCACCCGTCACGTAGGCGTTCCCCGCACCGTCCACTGCAA
>CAZIRO010000046.1:0-14987 GCA_964541595.1 uncultured Acidobacteriota bacterium | reverse complement strand
TCGGAAGAAAACGTGCCACCCGTCACGTAGGCGTTCCCCGCACCGTCCACTGCAATGCCTTCGCCGTCATCACCCTGGCTACCTCCCAGGAAGGTAGCGTACACGAGATCCGTTCCCGTCCCGTTCATCTTCACCACAAAGGCATCGTCACCGCCGTTGTACGTCATATCGTAGGCCCCCGATTCTTGCGACCCATCCCATGATTCACCTCCTGCGTACCGATAAGTATGCTTTTACAACAGCATACTTCCTGCTTCGCAAAAGATCAAAAATTTGCAGACATTTCTTGAACTGTGAGGAAATTATAGTTAAATTATAGTTAATAAATACGTGCAAGGTCCTGGTCCACGTGCAGAACGACTCCTGGCCGGAACCGATTCCCGGCACCATCCATCTGCAATCAGTACAGGAAACAGGGCGTGTTCCAATGGCCCCTGCGACATACCGTCAACCAGGATGATCTGACACCAGACACCCGGGACCTGAGACCTACCCCCAGACCGCAGGCGTGCATGCAGTCCATTCCCCTGTCCCATTGCCCGTCCCGATCGCAGCACACATGATTTGTATCCTGATGCCATCTGTCCTATGCTAAAGTGAACCCGAATAGTGCGGGCAGTACGCATGCAGTGCACGCAGTGTAATGGTACCGGCTGGATCGCGGTCGAGCGGTTCGGAACGCAGGGTGTGCAGCCCTGCGTCTGTCGGAAAGAACGGATGCTCCGCTACCGGATGCAACATGCACGGATTCCGCCCCGGTTTATGGATGCCGATTTTGAAACCTTCCAGCCGATTACGGATGCGCAAACCTATGCACTCGAGATCGCGCAGCAGTTTGCCGATACGTATCCGGAAGTGGAAAGCGGTCTCTTTTTTGTCGGTCCGACCGGTGTCGGAAAAACGCACCTGATGGTGGCCATCCTCAAGAGTTTAATGCAACAGGACATTCCGGTACTATTCTGGGACTGCAACGATCTCCTGACCCAACTGCGTCGCTCATACAGCCGCGAAACGAGTTTTTCGGAAAGCGATCTCATTCAACCGCTACTGGACGTTGAAGTCCTCGCGCTGGACGATCTCGGCGCACATCGGGCCAGCGAATGGGTATTTGACGTGCTGTTTTCGATCATCAACTATCGTTACAACCACAAAAAGTGCCTGCTGGTCACGAGCAATCTCTGGAAACCCGGTGCGCCACAGGAAGTGCATCGTCTTCTTGTACAGCACCTATCCCAGCGGGTGTACTCGCGGCTGGCGGAAATGTGCCTGATCGTGGTCATCGAGGGCCCGGACTATCGGGTTGAAATCCGGCAACCCACGTGGCAACAGACGCGCGGCACCGGCGAGGGACAGAAAGTTCTTCCCGTGGAGTCGTCCGAATCCACGTCTCTCCGACCGCAGGGACTGATGCCGATTGAATGGCCGGAAAAGGAAGAAAAGTGAGGGAAAACGACGCGAAGTGATGGAGGGTAGCAAAGATCGGCTTTATCACTTCCTGCATTACTCCTCATCACTTTTCTCCTCGTCACTTCCCTTCGGGGGCTGCAACAATCGGGTCACCACGTCCGGCCATTGCAACTGCGCGGCCGTTTGACGCGCGGCTTCCCCCTGGCGCTCTGCCGTGCGCACATTGTCTCCCCAGCGGTCGATATACCGTGCCAGTTTTTCCGGATGCGGTGGACTGATATACCCATTCTGTCCGTGCTGCACAAGCTCGGTGGCTCCACCCCCATCGGTGCACACGATCACCGGTTTTGCCGACGCCATCGCTTCGGTGATGATGAACCCGTAATCCTCCCGATACGCGGTAAACACCACGCCCCGGCAGGTGGCGTACAGGTGCACGAGCATATCATCCGAAACAGACCCGAGCAATCGGACCCGGGATTCCAGACCCAACTCCCGTACGCGTGCGGCAACCGTGGACCATTCCGGACCGTCACCGACCATCCAGAGCGCGATCCCACTCCGACTGTACCGCATGGCCTCGACGGCCAGCAACGGCCGTTTATGCGGCACCATACGGGAAACCCACAGCACAAACGGCCCGTACCGTTCCGTACGGTACGGGCGCGGGGGCGGCGGCGGGTACAGCACCTCGGCAGACAGTCCGAGTGCGTGTTGCAACCGATCCGCGACCTCCCGGGAAATGGCCCACCGTGCCGTGACCCGTCGCAATGCCCACCGATCCAGACGACGGATCCATGCCCGCCGCATCCGTTCCTTCACGCGTTGCCACGGTGTCCAGGTGGCCCGATACGTCTCCCATAGGTCATCGTACTCCCGCATCCTGTGACACAACCAGACCACATGATGCGGATGATAGGCCATGTAACAGGGAAACCGCAGGGAAATGACCACGTCCGGTGCCCCGCCATCGCCGTACCGGACGTCCGTCAGCCACGCAATGGCGTATCCCAACAGGGTACGGCCGAACCGGTTTTGCGGCAGAACGAGGGTGTCGGCAGTATGACCGGCATCACGGAGCGCCCGCACAAGACCATGCATGAGACGCAGATGCCCTCCAAAGGCAAACGGAATGTGGGAATTCAGAACCAGTACCCGCATTCGATCGTCTCTTCCTTAAAATCGGGGTCCGTATCGACGCACGGCCGGTCCGTACAATCCGCCCAGGCCCGGAATGAAATTCAACAGGTTGCCGACTTTCGGGATGCTCAATGAAAAGCTGAACTGATACTCGGTTTCCGTCCCGAACTGATACCGCACAACCTGGATACCCAGAGAGAAACAGTCCTGATTCCAGATCAAACCCGCGACTCCGTTGGACAGTTGTTTACGTGTGATGTCATACGCGCCGGCGACCTGTAACTGAAACAGTCCTCCCGGCGGTGTGGTCCAGGAAAACCGCACCCATTGAGACGCCGGTCCGCGCGGAGCCTGCGTTTCTGCGAACTGTGCCGGGCGAAAATACGTCCACGTCAGGGCCAACTGACCGCCCTGCGTATACTGCCAGTTCATCGACAGATTGACCCGGGTGAGTTGCCAGCGAAACGGATGGATTTCGACGTCGTTTTGCAGACTCAGGCGGGTCCACGGGGTCCAGCGCAAACTGGATAGAACTGGTCCGTACCGGGGCATATTGGTCTGGAGCCACGCCGAACCGGGAAGGTGCATACTGTGCGTGACTGTCCAGGAAAGCCATTCCCTCGGCGTGGCCGTCGGGTCAGTGCCCCGTTTGACGAAGAGACGGTGCACGATCCCGTAACTGACGAAATGGGTCGTCCGCCCGAATCCGAACCGACCCGCGAACCCGCTCAATCCTCCACCGAAAAACCCGCCCTCCGGCGATGTCCACTGTTCCGGCGCCCACGTGTGCCCGTACTGATACCGGACGATGGGTTCAATCGTATGTTTCAACCGGGTGGACGCACCGATCTGAAAGATCCGATACCATACGGGTCCCACCGTCTGCAAATTGAAATCGATCCCTCCCTGATAGATGGGATGCCCGTCCAGTTGACGCGTGACACGGTCTCGCCGCTGGCTGTCCATCCGGAAACGAATGCCCAGACCCGGAGTGACCGACAACCAGGGCCATGGATTCCACGGCATCGACCAGCGCGGTTGAACGGATACGCTGTGATAGCGCACCCGATCGTCTCCCTGTTGCCGGTACAGGTACGCATAACTCGTGTCCATGGACATCGTGAGCGGACCAATACGCTGGTTGAACATCACCATCCGGATACTGGGCACCTGCGCGGTCAGATTGCGGGCACGTCCCGGCCGGGAATAGTCCTGCACGTTGAACTGGCCGTACAGTTGAAACGGTCCCCAGCGTGTGGTCAGGTAACTGCGGATATACCGTTGAATCTGAATCCGCCGCACAAAGTTACCTCCAAAACTCGTGATATAGTCAAAACTGGAAAACCAATCGGCATCCACACGCCATTCCCAGGCGGACCCCCAGCGGATACTGTGTCCCCAGCGCATTTGCCACTGGGTGCCGAGTACGCGGTCCCGATAGTAATCCAGCGCGAGGTCGCCCCGACTGCGGGCACTCAGGACGTACCGGTATTCCAGTCCCAGACCGGGACCCCGGTCGGCGTACAATCGACCGGTGATCGTCAGATCGTGACTGCGGTTGATTGCCCAGAAGAAGGCTTCCTCGATGAAAAACCCCTTCCGACTGTTTGGACCGAATCGGGGAAACAAAAACCCCGTGCTCCGTTCCTGACGAATGGGAATCCGTAGAAACGGCAGATACAGCACCGGTATCGAACGGATCTTCAACAACACGTGGGTCAACTGAATGTATTTCCCCATTTTAAAACGAATGCGATGTGCCGATAGACTCCAGTGCGGACGGCGATAGCGGCATTCGGTCACCTCGGCGTTTCCCATCTGATAGAGATCCTCTCCCAGACGTTTGGCCCATTGTGCCGTGCCGAATACCTGCGGTGCATCGAATGCGAACGCCCGGGTCAACGTCCCCGTACGTGTCTTCAGGTCGAGTTCCAGATGTGCGCCGGTGACGTGGGTATCCCCCTGCACCAGGGTCACGTCACCATCCGCAACGAGCCGGTTGGCTCGTGTATCGATTTCCACCCGATCGGCCGCGACCGTGAGTTTGGGGCACTGGATCACGACTTTTCCTTCCAGCACGATCCGTCCCTGCGGATCCACTCGCTGCACTTCTGCAGACATCCGACAGGGGGCCTGCGGATATCCCGAGCGGGGAACCATTCCGATTCCGACGCCTACGAGGACAACGATCCACGGGTACCGCACGTGTATCATGGTGCGTCCTCACGCTGTCGGATCGTGTTCGCCGTCATCGGGTGCACACGTGTCGTTTGCATTTGCGGGGCCCCGGAACGTCCAACTACCCGACGCCGGACGATGGCGCGAACGATGTTCGCGCACGGGCACACGCACGTCGGGCCGTTTGCAACCGTTTCCGATAAGCCGGATGCGATTCCGGCGTACATGCCAGCAGTTGAATCGCGCGATCACATGCCACCACCCAGTCGCCAGTGCGCGCGGCTGTCCGCATCTCTCGCTCGATCCGACGGAGTTCCTCCGCAGACCGTTCACACGTCGGCGGCATGATCGGCACCTCTACGGTCTCCGGAAACAGCGGTGGCGGGGGCGATACCGATGCGGGACGGGACCACCACCGGACAATACCCCAGCCGATCCCGAGCAACAGAATGGCCACGACCCCCCGCACGGCGTGTCGCCAGCGCGGTGACCGTCGGGCGGTAGGATGCGATGCCGGGATCACCGGAACCTCGACGGGTGTGGCCGATCCGACGGCCTGGGATTGCACCAACTGATCGTGCAAATCCTGCAGCACGCTCCCGGCCGGTTCGGCAATCGGCGAACGATTCCACCGCAACCGCAACCACGCCTGCCAGGCGTCGAGGACCGCTCCCTGCCAGAGCGCGTTTTCCATACGCCGGGTCCATACCGGGTATGCCAGCGACTGTTTTTCCCTCAATAGCCCAGACGGATCGGCCCCGGCATCGACGTTCGGTTGCATACCCATCCGGGTGCGGATCGCGGCTCGACAGCGTGCCCGCAATTCTTCCAGCCATACGGTCCGTGCAAACGATTCTGATGCCACCACATCGAACGCTGCCAGTGTCTCATGATACCAGAGCGCCACACAGTCCCGATGCCGCCGTATCGCCTGAAACCCCTGCCGGCGAAGCCATTCCCGCACCAGCAGACGATATGCCCGATAGGTTTCCAGCGGATCGCGGTAGAACTGTTCCCGTTCCACCGGATTCGGGGGCCATGCGAGCATGTCTGACAGGTGCGTGAGTTCCATGTATACCTGTTTCCACAGGGGCGCCGTATCCGTCAGCAGTGCATATACGATCCCGTTCAGCGGTAACGGCAACCATGGCATATGCACATGCAGCGGTTCCCAGAGGGAGGTCAACAGCGTGCCGTCCTCGTCTTCGACCCACGGCCGCGCACCCGTCAGCAAGAAGTATAACAGTACGCCGAGATAAAACCGGTCAGAATCCACGTGATGGGACGATGGTGGGGGCGCCGTCGCCACGGGATCGTCATCCGCAACGGTCCAGGGTACCAGATGCGCGTACGCGTCGCGAAACTCCGGATGCACGAGCGGCGGCACAATACTGACCTGGCCGTCCGCGTGTAGCATACATGTGGACAGCGCGATCCGACCATGCCGGACGGGACGGCCGAGTTCCTCCGAAAGGCGGTCTGTACAGAGATGGACATACCGCAAACACTCGGCCACGATCCGAACCGCCACCGGCCAGGGAAAAACCGGAACCTCCGCGAAAAAGTACTCGAACGGCTGAAAGGGTTCCCCGGCATATATCAGATAGAGATCCCGTTCGATGACGTCCCACCGCAGGGGACGCAATACACCGACCGTCGGCAGACAGGACCAGAGTTCCAGCAGACGGGTGATCTTCTGACGAAACGCCTCATGGAAGTATGCGAAACGCGGGATCTGGACGACGTGTACGGGAGTCCCGTCCCGCACATCCACCGCGTCCATCCAGATCCACGCGGTGGTCTTCTTACGCACCCGGATGGGACGATACGACAGGATCTTCGGCATGGACGCGTATCCGAAACCGTCGAATCAGTGCATCCATCTGTTTGTCCGGCGGACGCACGGTCCACCGACGCCATCGCCAGCCAAACACACGTTGAAACCCCCGGAGAATGCACCGGATAAGCCGTTCCGGGTCGGGCGCGGTACCGAGCACCCGGCGCAGTGTGGTGAACCCGGCCGGATGCACGCGTACACGAAACACATCGACCCATCGGGGATTCCAGTCCAGGAGAATGGACCCGTGCTGCAGCAACGCGTGGCGTCCCCATCGTTGCGCACTGCCGATGAGTTTCGCGCCGTGCACCGCAATTTCATAATGCGCCCGCTGTGCAAAACAGAACCCGTCCACCCGTCCCACCGGCGTTGCCGGTCGGACAAGCGTCGCACCGACGATCGGATAATGCGCCAGACCCTCCAGGAGCGCAGTGGCGATACGCGCGTATGCGTCCAGCGGTTTGCGGACACCGAGTTGCGTCGGCGTGGCGATCACACTGTACGTGATTTCCGCATCGTGCAGTACGGCGCCGCCACCGGTGGGTCGACGTACGATATCCACGCCGAAACGGCGACAACGCGTCGGGTCGACCACCGTTTCCGGTTGCTGGTGAACCCCCAGCGACACCGTTGGCCGCTGCCATCGATAAAACCGCAGGACGGGAGGACGCGTATGGGTATGCGTTGCCCACAACCACGTATCGATCACCATATTGTGGACACCGTCTCCGGGCGGATCCACGATGAGATATGCATCGGTCATACGTGTGCCGCCACCGGTGGAAGCGTTTTACATGCGTCGAAAGAGTACCATACGAATGTCGGTCATTGCTTCGATGGCAAACCGAATACCTTCCCGGCCGAATCCGGACTGTTTCATACCGCCGTACGGCATCGGGTCGACCCGTACCGTCGGCACGTCATTGATCACCAGACCGCCGACCTCAATACGCTGCATGGCGTCCTGAATACGATTCCAGTCGCGGGTGAATACCCCGGCCTGCAATCCATAGACACTGCGATTGACGCGCTGGACGGCCTCGTCCCATTCGGTATAGGGCTCCACAATGACCACAGGACCGAACACTTCTTCGCAGTAGACCGGCAGATCGGGCGGTACATGGGTCAGGATCCAGGGATGGATCCAGTCGCCCTCACGGTGACCCTCCAGGACAACCCGAGCGCCCCGATGCAACGCCTGTTCGATCCATGCCATCACACGATCCGCCGAAGGTGTATTGATCATCGGGCCGATAACAACCTCGCTGTCAAAGATATCGCCGACTTTTAATGCCCGCGCCGCGGCGACGAGCCGGTCGGTAAAGTCGTCCAGGACGGATGCATGAACCTGAATGATCTGCACGGAAATGCACACCTGCCCCGCATAGACGAACGCACCGAATGCACACCGTTCGGCCGCCCAATCCAGATCGGCGTCTGCATGTACGATCACATGCGCGTTGCCGCCCATCTCCAGAACCACCCGCTTGCCCGCTGCCACCCGTTTGAGATGCCAGCCCACCTGAGCGCTTCCCGTAAACGAAACAACCCGGATTTCCGGTGCGCGTGCCATCGATTCGGCCACAGTATTTGCACACGGTAGATACGCGATCGCCTCCGGCGGCCAGCCGGCGTCCAGAATCCAGCGGGTGAGCAGTTCCGCTGTGGCCGGTGTCTGTGGCGACGGTTTGATGACGAACGGTGCACCGATCGCCATGGCCGGCGCGATCTTGTGCAGCACCAGATTGAGCGGAAAATTGAACGGCGTGATGGCCAGCACCGGACCCACCGGGACGCGAAACCAGACCCCCCATCGCCCCTGGTGCGCGGGCATGACGTCCAGCGGCATCATTTCTCCAGATAGACGCCAGGCTGCATCCGCTGCACAGGCGATCGTGATCCTGGCACGTTCGACTTCTCCGCGCGCAAGGCGTATGGGTTTGCCCGCCTCGTTCGCAATGAGTTGCGCCATGGTCTCCGCGTCCCGTTCGAGATGCTGCAACAGGCGCAGGAGGATGTTGCGCCGTTCATACGCCGGCATGGTACGCGTGTGTGCAAACGCCGCGGCAAGACCGTCCAGCGCCCGTCGAACGACGGATTCCGTGGCGAGACTGACCTGATGCAGGACCTGATGGTCACCGGGCCGCCGAATATCGACGACTTCCGGTCCCGGTTCAACCCTCCCGTGTACGATCGGATGGAGCAACCGCATCATGGGCAACCCTCAGATGTGGTCTGCCGACTGATCGGCAGTTCGTTTCCATCATACCGGGGTTCGGCATCGGTGTCATCTCGGGTCTCGGGGGTCGGGTCTCAGGTCCCAGGTCTCAGGGGTCAGGTGTCGGGTATCGGGTGTCAGGTCCCAGGTGTCAGGGTTCGGTGGCAGTGATCATGGGGTGGGTGCAGAGATGCCTCATCGACTGAACAACCCCTGAACCCCGGCACGGGAAACGGGCCTTCCATTGTCACAATGCGGCATCTGCACGTCCTATCATCCGAGCATGGACGTCTTCACCCCCTGACCCCCGAGACCTGGGACATGACACCTGACCCCCGACACCTGACCCCCTGAGACCTGACACCTGAGACCCGAGACCTGATACCTGACACCCGGGACCCGACACCTGAGACCCGAGACCTCACCTTGACACACACCGGGGGATACCCAAAATGGAGGCAAAACAGGAGGTACCATGCAGGATACTGCTGTACAGGTGCGGAGCGGGTCCCGAACGGGTCAGTGGATGCGGTGCAGGCAATGGACGTTCCCGTACGGAGGCCCAGACGTGGTGCGCAAGCGGTATCACGCCCGGAACGGACTCTGTTACGTGACCTTTTCCCTGGGACCCATCTCGGCCCGACGCATTGCCGTCGTGGGGGAGTTTAACGACTGGGACCCGAACCGACATCTCATGATCCGCCGGAAAAACGGCGTGTTTTCCATTACCATCCCGTTGTCTCCCGGTCGGCCCTACCGGTTCCGGTACCTCATCGATGACCACCACTGGTTGAACGATCCGGAAGCCGACGGTACCGCACCCAATCCGTTCGGAACAGAAGACTCCATCGTGCACACATAACCGTGTCATTCATCGCCTATGCGCGGTGTTCCGCCACTCTGCGCAGCAAATCGCTCAATTTTTGCAGATTCACCGGTTTCTGAACCCATCCGACGAGTCCGTGCGCACGTAAGGATCGCACCTCATGCGGCACCGCATACCCCGTAATGACGGCAAACCGGACATCCGGACGGATCTCCTGCAGGGTCCTGAACAGTTCCAGGCCGCTGAGTTCCGGCATCGTCAAATCGGACAGCACGAGATCAATGTCCTGCGCACGCGACCGGAAGATCTCCACCGCATGCAGGGGACGCGTGGTCGCCAGTACGGTGCATCCCAGGTACTCGAGATGTCGCCGAATGACGTCCAGTACCACCGCGTCGTCCTCGACCAGGAGTACGGTCCACCCCTCCGCACGGAACAGTTCATGCATACCCTCATACGCCTGGGGCCGACGTGCAGGTGGTAGCGGCGGAAAATACAGGAAAAACGTCGTGCCCACGCCGACCTGACTGCGGACCTCGATATCCCCGTCATGCTGTTTCACCAGTCCGTACACCTGCGCGAGTCCGAGACCGGTCCCCTGCCCGCGCGGTTTGGTCGTGAAAAACGGTTCGAAAATTCGCGGGAGAATCTCGGCCGGAATGCCGGTACCGGTATCGGCGATCTCGACGCAGATCCATTCCCGGGCCTGTCGCGTGACCGTTCGCAGTCTCAGGGTCAGCACACCCCCCTCCGGCATGGCGTCCCGGGCGTTGACCGCGATATTGAGCAGGATCTGTTGCATCTGGGTGGGATCGGCCTCCAGCCAGTATTCTCCCGGTTCGATATCGAGTTGAATGGAAATGTTTTCCGGAATCGTTCGTTGCAACAACTTGGCAAACTCTTTCAGGAAGACACCGAGTTCCATCGGCTGTTTTTCCGGTGTGGTCTGTCGGGCAAAATCCAGAATCTGGCGAATCAACCCGGCAGCCCGCTGCCCCTGCTGCACAATGATCCGCATTGCATCCCGAATACCTGAATCCCGGGTGCGCAACTGTACGACCTCCGCATAGCCGATCATCGTGGTCAACAGGTTATTGAAATCGTGGGCAATCCCGGCGGCGAGCTGGCCCACCGCAGCCAGTCGATCCTGTTCCTCTGCACGTCGGCGGATCGCCCGTTCCTGCGTGACGTCTTCAATAATGAGCACGTATCCGGGACCGTCCGGGAGGCGAATGGCCCGTGAACGGACCTCGAACACGCGTGCGGCCCCGTTCGTCCATTCGATCTCATGACACATCCGATTCGGCGGCGGTTCCAGAACCCGGGCAAGCGGTGTATCCCCCAGATGCGTGATCTGTCCCGTTTCCAGCGCCTGCGGTGCAAGTACCCGCAGCGCATCCGAGGCCGAGGGGTTCCGGATGTGGATGTGACCGTCCGGATCGATGACCACAATACCGACCGGTAATACGGACACGAGTTCGGAAAACTGTGCCTGTTCCCGTTCGATACTCTCCCGCAGGCGGCGAACGACGGCTGCGATTTCGGAGACCACCGTATTCACCAGGCGCAGGTGATGTTCATCGACCGCGTGTTCCGCCTCGGCTGCCAGGCACAGTACCGCGATCGGTCGTGCATTCGGGTGTCGGGACAGCGGAAAGAACACCCGCGTACGGGTATGTTCCACCGGCGGCGCATCGATGTTTCCCCCGGGAATGCGTTCGATCCGGTGCGCAGGAAACCGGGTTACCGTTTCTCCCTCAAGGATCATTTGCAGGCTTTCCTGCAGGATCTCCCGCAGGCACGGTTCCACCACGGGACGTCGTGTGTACACGATGGCTTCCCAGCGGTGGTCCTCGATGAGGACGATGGTCCCGAGATCGAACGGGACCACTCGCGGAAGTTCGACAAGGAGACTCTTCAGGAAGTCCCGCACGTCATACACGAGCTCCGCACGGCGAAACACCCGGTACAGCAGTTCGAGTTCCCGTGTCCGGATTGCGACCTGCTGTTGCAGTTGCCGCTGCAGGTACCGCAATTCGAGAAATTTCGCAAATACCGGCACCAGATCCTCGAGCAGTGCACGGTCTGATGCCGAAAACGCGTCCTCCATACGGAACGCGCAGAAACACAACAGCGCCGGCCGCTCGATCAGCCGGAACGGAACGACCAGTGCGGTGATCGGACCCTCGGTTTCGATATGCGGACGGGACCAGGTGAGTTCTGCACATACATTCGGAAAATACAGCGGTCGCGTGGCCCGCAGCAGCCGTTCCCCCAGGTCGTCGGAACGGATCGGGATGCGCGCCGGCTGCGATTGGACCGCCCGTAACAGACGGTGCAGCACGTCCCGATACGCTGCATCCACCCAGAGGACATCGACCTGGAAAGCGGGTTCCGCCGGATCCCGCCACAACAGGAGCACGACGTGAATGCGGAAAAACGTTTCCAGTACCGCAAAGGCCCGTTGCAGGGGTTCGTCCACGCCCTGTACGACGAGTGCGCGGCCAATCTGACTGAACAGTTGCTGCCGCCGCTGTTCCAGGGACTCGGCCGCCATCGTTCAGTCTCCGCTGGCATAAAATGCCGTATCCACCACGAGGCCCCGTCCCGGTTCGATGCGGAACGGATAGCCGCGCGGGTCCACACGCATCCCCCGGGCCTTCTTGATGCGGATCATGCGAAACCGTTCGCCGCCCTGGATCTGTTGACTCCATTCCGGAATGTACAGATACACAATACAGTCATATGCGTTGGCAATACTGTATTTATGTACCGGACTCAATGTGCGTTCGAGCAGCGTATCCATGATAGCCACATGCGGATGGGCGAGAATACGGTTTTTCCATTCGATAAACCGTACGAGTTCGGCGACATCCATCTGAACGGCCAGGGGCGTCAGCGAATCCAGAATCACCCGACAGGGCCGTCCGAGGTGATCAATGAGTTCTCGTAAACAGAACGGTACGACTTCCGGATCCGTCAGATCGATCGGAACGGCATCAGCCGTACCGAACGGGTCGACGATCTGCAGACGTCCCGTATCGATGGCCGATGCGATCTCCGGCGACCACCGCTGAAACGCCTCCCGTACCGCGGCGGCGGGTTCGTCTGCCGCGAGCCACAATACACGCTCGTCCCGCAACAGACCCTCGACGGCAAACTGCATGGCCAGTGCCGTCTTGCCGGCGCCGGAAACGGCTTCCACCATCCAGGCCGTGCCATGCCGCAACGGCGCACGCAGGATGTCCGCAATCGGCGTGAACGACAGTTCACGTTCGGGAACACCCACCGGAACGGTCGGTTCCAGATAGTAGACGATCACGCCACAGTCGCTACGGATGTCCATACGATGTCGACCGGGTGCATAGGCACAACCCCGCATCTTGTACACTTCCAGATACCGTTTTCGCCGTGTGCCCGCCATCTCAGAAGTCAATACGATCGTGCCGTCGAACACCGTTTCTTCCACTCCGTACCGCGACAGATGGCCCACCGCACCCGCTGCGATGTCCGACGTGAACAGACCGACTGCCTGGACGTGTTTGATGACCCGCGCGAGATGGTACGCCTTTTCACGTTGCAGCACCGGATCACGATATTTATGCAATAACACCGCGAACGAATCCACCACGACGCGCTGCGGTTGAAACGCCAGAATGTCCTGCAGCATCTGATCGAAATGGGTTTCCACATCGATGCGTGTGGTCGGAATCCAGATGAACCGGAACCGGTCCGTATCGAGCAACGCACGCAGATCCCATCCGAACCCGTCCGCCACCGCCATCAGTTCTTCCGGAGATTCTTCGAACCCGTAAAACAGTACCCGCTCGCCGTTCGCCGCACCGTGCATGAGGAACTGCAAACAGAGGATCGTCTTGCCGGTTCCGGATACACCGGAAACGAGTACGGCATGTCCCTGCAGTACACCGCCGCGGAGGATCTCGTCCAGCCCCGGAATGCCCGTCGACTTCGTGGTCGGCCGTGCGGGTGCAACGGCCTCCGGAGCTGCCGTCGGGACGTCCTGTCGCAGCACTTCGATACCGTTGGACGTGATGTGGAACGGTATCGGTGCCAGTTCGATCGGCAGTCCCCGCATTTTGACAATCCGAAGGGTGCGTAAATACGTCGCGTCGCGTGGTTCAACCGCCAGGTGCAGGATACCGTCGGCAATGGAGAATTCGGCACCGGTATAAAATTCGGGAGCGCCATATTCGCCGACCAGGAATGACGTACACTGCGCAGCCAGCAGAGTGACTGCCAGATCGTAACAAAACCGGCGGAATTCCGTGGTGTCTGGCGTCATGTCCCGGATGGCTTTGAACGAGTCGATCACGAACAGCATCGGTCGCTCGCGCTCGATCAGGGCGCGAATCGTTTCCAGTACCTGGGCGGGTGTTTGCGTGCGGACCACGTCGCCGATGTCATGGTACACCACCCGTTGCTCGAAGAGGTTGGCGTCAAAGAAGGCAAACTGTTGCATGTACCGGAGCAGTTTCAATACGGGTTCCGAAAGCGTGGTGAGATACAGTACACGATCCTCGGGATAGGCACGTACGTAATGAAAAATGATCTGATGCATGAACACCGTTTTTCCCGTACCCGGCGCACCGGCAATTATGTTGAGGGAATACCGTGGAATCCCTCCCTGCAGTACCGCATCCAGACGGGGAATTCCGGTGGGGACCGTCGGTAATGCCGTCATTGATTTCCTCCTGGGAAATGCCCCGATCCATGTGCATATTAGACCTCCGTTTCGTAAAATGACGCAACATGAGCCTGCAGACTGCGTGCCATGACGGGACCGCTGATTTCACAAATGCGGGAGAGAAATGCGCGCAGAAAGTGGGTCATGCTTTCCCGGACAACCGGGGCCGGGAATGCCTGCGCATTTTTCATGAACAACCTCAGGGACACGCCCTGCGGAGTTACCACAATGGTGTGGAGTAACGGGCGGTCGCTGGCGACGTCATGAATCACCGCCCGGAAGAGCGTTGCGGTCGCTTCGGCACCCGTCAGCATCGTCAACCGGTTCCAGAGGGCATCGACGGCACGCTGAAACGCTTCCAGATCCTGCTCCACCGTCATGGGCGAACTTCCCCACAGACAAATGCACACGATCGACAGCAATCACACGCACGCAAAGATATTCTTCATCCACGGAATTCCGCATGTCGAAATTCCGCTTGAACAAGATATTTATCACTCGTACGATACTTCTATCTTGTTTCCATACCGTACAAGTATACTCTATCTAAAGTAAGTAGAATTGAAGAAATTTGCAACCGGCGCGTGCTGAAATCGGGACGGGCCATGGGACACCGTGGGTCCCATGCGGTCATGCACTATCCCCCGCCCATGCGATGCCCCGTCCCCTGTCTTCC
>CAZIRO010000045.1:0-17283 GCA_964541595.1 uncultured Acidobacteriota bacterium | reverse complement strand
CCGGATTCGAACGGCATGAGGCGTATTTTCCTTCCACCATTGCAGGCCCGGGTCTGCGTAGACGATCCCGGAAGGAACAAGGAAAAGCGTTGCTGTTTTCCAGTCGCTGAGGGCGGGTGGTCTCCCCAGAACGTTGATCAATCGCGTGGATGTTGATTTCAACATGGATTTCACGGAGTATCCCCCGCTTTTTCCCGGAAAAACCAGATCAAAAACGACCGTCTCCGTACCTCGATGATAGACCTCCACCCCACAGGTCCTCATCGCAGCACCGATGATGATCTCGATGGCGCCCCCCACCACGAAACGGTTTTCCCGGATCCGGGTGTCGTATCGGACAAACAATTCCCTAATTGCGTTTTCCATGTCCTGACGGACTTTGGAAAACCCCTGCCGGAATTTCCGGAAACCCGTCCGCTCCTGTTGAAAAGCCGACCTTCTACCCATCCTTTTTGCTCAGTGATGATGGTCTCCCGGAACCGTGCCGTGTTCGGTCTTTACGCGTTCTTTTGAGATGACCCAGGGGCGCATCAGCGGGAATTTTCACGAACCGGACAATGATCTGCTTTTGTCGTATAGCGAGCGGTTCCCGCAAGCGTTGATATGCGTATTCTATATACTTCTCAATGATGTCATATCCGACGACGTTTCTGCCAAGCGCCAGGGCAACTTTTGCCGTTTGACCGGAACCAAGAAACGGATCGAGCACGGTATCTCCCGGATATGAATACAGGAGGATCAACCTGTACGGAATCTCCTCCGGAAAGGGACAGGGATGCGCAAGCGTCCCTGGAGGTACAGGCGCAATGTGCCACACGTTGTTGGCGATGTCCTGAACGAACAGCTCCCCCACGTGCACGCGACTCCGCTCCCGTCGCGCGGAATCGGTGCGACGGTATATCGGCTCTCCCGGTTTCCGAAAGATCAAAATATATTCATTCATAATGTTCGGGCGGAAGTATCCGGGGTACGGTCGCTGAATGAACAGACCCGCACGTTTCACGCCAGCCGTTGTTTTGTGCCATATGATATCCTGGTGAAACTCCCAGCCCATACGCACAAGCCGTGCGGTCAGGTCGAATGGAAGCGGATACAGGGAACCGTTATGCAAAACTGTACCCACCACAATAGCCAGATATCCGCCGGGACGCGTCACACGGTAGACTTCACGGAATATCCCGGCAATCCATTCGAGATATGACGTATAGTCATGGAACCCCTGCGCATACGATCGAGTTCTGTAAAAACGCTCTTCGCCCGCCGCGTGCACATCATAATCGATCGCATTCCAGTACGGCGGTGAAGTCACCGTCAGTGTGATTGCGTCATCTGCGAGTTCCGGCATACATTCACTGGACCCCACTACCAGACGCGCCTGTACTGTTCCATACAGTGTATGCATTTTGAAATTTTTTTCTTTTCTCACCGCCATGTTCTATCCTGCCGGTTCGGCAAGTTTTATATTACATTAGCAAGCGGGATACTCACCGTCCAGCTGTCATTGCCAGACCGCCAGGAGTGCTATACTGTGAGAAGTGACAGGCTCTATCGGAGAGTGATTACATGATTTTTCTCACGTCAGATCGAGAGCCTTCTTCGTCGCGACTTCTCACGTGGTGCCTTGCGCCACTTTTGTGCGCTCTTCTGAAATCAGGACAGGCAATGGGACATTGTGGGTACCCATGCGGCCATGCAATGTCCCCGGCCCATGCGATGCCCCGTCCCCTGTCTTCCGTCTCTCGTCCCGGATACCTGACACCCGACACCTGGGACCTGAGACCTGGAACCCGACACCTGAGACCGGTAGCCACCGGCATATCGGTGGATCCGGTGGTTCCTCTGTCCCATTGCCCGTCCCGATCTCAGCTCTCTTCTTTTGCAATCAAACATTTGCTATGATCAATTCGTTACGATAAAAATGAGGAAATCACAATTAGATGTTTCCATGTTCGCGCACTTCTCGGGACGTAGATCTGTTTTTTACAATGGCGGCGCATAGCCTGGCGAGGGAATCTGACCTGCATGTCTTTGTGGAACTCGGGGGCAACGCACTCGGTTATTCCCTCAACCTGGAAACCACTGTCCCTTCTTCCAGAGTTCTTGTACGCATTGGTGTTGCATATTATTTCAGTTTTCGAAAGCATACTGCATGGATATTCCCTGTTACGATGGGTGTACGCCTGAGGTCACGTTCACCCTACATCGAAATCGGCGGCGGCATTCTGGGCATTTATGAACCCGGTTATGGGCACTTTCATTCGTGGGGAACACTCATATTCGGTCTGCGATGGCAATCGTCCCGACACCCCTTTGTGTTTCGGGTGGTTCTCACACCACTCATCATGTGGACGGGTACGGTGTTCAACGATGGTGGCAACTTCATTCCTGTACCCTGGGCAGGGGTGAGTTTCGGTATACGATTTTGAAAAGAAACTCCGTAAAATAACGTGTTCAGCGATACGTCCGGTGGATCAGGGCCAGCGCGGAGGCCGGCGGATGATGGGAACCTGCGTTGTACCACCGTGCCATCGCACGGTCAGCCCCCAGGGGAACCGAATTTCAACAGTCACCGGAATCGCCGCGGGGAATTCCGGAACGGCGATCCGCCAGGTCGGTGCATGCGAAAGGTAGCCGTACCCACTGACCACATGCATATGCGCGCGTAGCCTGCCGGCCACATCGATCGCTTTGATCTCCGTGCCGTATGTATCACGCATCCCGGCCCAGACCTGAAGGTCCACGATCTGACCGGGCGGATCCAGGAGGTTTTGCAGCACCACGTGCGTATCCGATTTGTGCACGACCAGAACATCTGTGTCACCGTCTCCGTCGAGATCGCCGGTGCAGACACCGCGCGGATCCCGTCCAACGGGAATCCCCTCAACCCAGGGTGTGAACCGATTGCCGGCATCGTTGTGATAAATCGTCAACCGCTGATCCCGCCGCGCAAGTATGAGGTCGGGATATCCGTCCAGATCGAGATCGGCCAGGGCAGGTGAATATGCATTGCCGGGAATGGCCATTTGACCGGTACGGTCGACGAATCCGGTCTCCGTCTGGTAGAAAAAATGCACCCACGTATCGGGCCGGGACCGTACGGTCACGATATCCAATCGTCCGTCCAGATCCAGATCGGCAACGGTCACGCCGTCGCACCCGCGGGAAAGCCGGATCCCTCTGACGGACGCCCGTTCAACGAACCGGCCACGGCCGTCATTTTCGAACAGCCGCAGGTTCATTTCACGGACACAGACGAGGATGTCCAGGTCCCCGTCCTCATCGATATCCACCATGGTGGCCCCCTGACCGACACCCCGGTAGTCTCCCACCCACGGATCGTAGGTAACGGGACGCGGATCGGCCACACCGCGGGTCCAGGCCTCATCACGAAAGGTACCGTTTGCACGCGCGATCCATAACTGATTCGCCACCGGCACACCGCGAATATCGCCGTTGTTCAATACAAACACGTCCACCCGCCCGTCGCCATTGACGTCTCCGGCGAGTACAGCACGTGCGCCGCTGTTTGCCATTCCCCGAATGCCTGCCGCTTCTGACACATCGACGAAACCATTCGCCGTCTGGCGCCAGAGCCGGTGGACGCCGACCGTGGCCGCGACAAACAGATCCTCGCGGCCGTCCCCATCGTAGTCCAGCCAGACCGCATCGTGCGTCTGGGTGTCGGGCATGGTCAGGCCGTACGATCCGGCACGGTCCACAAACCGACCGGGGGCCTCCTGGACAAACAACTGGTTCAGTTGACGGCGACCCACGCCGGTCCAGAATGAGGTAATATAAATATCGATATCCCCATCGCGGTCAAAATCCATCAACGAGCAACCATGCGCACCCGGACCCGACGCACGGATCTGCCACGCCCGATCCACACGGCGAAAACTCTGTGTAGAGGTGGACATACGGGAGTTCAGCACACCTGCCCGGAGAACCAGAACAACCACGCAGATACCGAACGGGAGCGTCCACACCGGCCGCATGTCCCTGCATCCCCACACTGCACGGATGTCACGTCCCCGTAAAAAACGCCCGGAGCGCTGCGACGGCTGCTTCCAGAGTGTCCTGGGAGGCCGCAAACGAGATGCGCAGAAAACCGGGCGCCTGAAACGCCCGTCCCGGGACTGTGGCCACATGTGCCTCATCGAGCAGGCGCAACGCGAGTTGCATATCATCCATACCGTGCGTTTGTAACCATTCCGAAACGTCGATCCACAGGTAAAACGCACCCTGTGGCGCGTATACACGAATGCCGGGCAAGTCCCGGAGATTGTCCAGGAGATACTGCGCCCGTTCCGCATACAGGCGACGCATGGTGTCCACGTGATCCCGACCCAGTTGCAATGCAGTCAGCGCGGCCCACTGACTGATCGATGGCGCGTGTGTCGTGGAATGACTCTGGACCACGGTCATCGCGCGAATCCACTCCTCCGGAGCCACCGCCCAGCCAACGCGCCAGCCGGTCATACAGAACGTTTTGGAAAACGTGTTCACCGTAACGAGATGCATACGGGCATCCGGAACCACCTGCAGCACGTGATGATGCGTAAATCCGGGAAACGTGAGTTCCGCATAACACTCGTCGAACACGATGTATAACCGATGATCGAGCGCCCACTGTACGATCGACCGCAGATGGTCAGACGTGATTACCTGTCCCGTGGGATTGCACGGAGTGTTCAGCACCAATGCACGCGTACGTGCGGACCGGTGCGCGTCCAGATCCGGAACGGTCGGAAAAAACTGATGCGATGCAGACGTGGATACGAACACGGGGACACCGTCCGCAAGACGAACCTGTTCGTAGAACGATACCCAGCAGGGTGTCGGGATCAGGACCTCGTCTCCGGGATCGAGCAACGCCATAAAGAAGTTGTACAGTGCCTGTTTACCGCCGCAGGTGATGATCACTTCTTCCGGCCGGATTTCCACCCCGAGGCGGTTGCGTTCATAGGCAGCCACGGCTTCCCGCAGTTCCGGGATACCTGCAGCGGGCGTGTACCGCGTGTGGCCGGCACGCATGGCGGCCACGGCCGCTTCCTGCACGGGTTCGGGAGTGGGCAGATCGGGTTCACCGGCGGTGAGATTGAGGATGGCCACACCCCGGCGCCGCAACATCTGCGCGCGTTCGTTCATGGCAATCGTTCTGGACGGTTCAACCTGCTGAAGCCGATGTGCCACCATCGCCACTTCCCCGCTCGTCACCCCATGTCACTTCGGAAATGCACCGCTTCCGGTGTTTCTGTACAAACGCGGATCATTATACTGAAATCGGGACGGGCACTGGGACACGGCGCATCCCAATGGACCCCGCGATAACCCGTCATCCAGGATGCGCGAACACCGGACACCCGACACCCGATGTCGACCGGGCCATCCGCGCATCCCCTGGCCCATTGCCTGTCCCGATCTCAGCAGATCATTATACCGATCTGCATGGACGGAACAAAAACCGCACAATTCATGTACCGGACCCATCCGGGGCGCTGTCGCTCGCGATGCTCAGGACACTCTCCCGACGGTCGTCCCCGCAGTCGACCGAACGTTCTGCTCGCCACTCCGTCGAACAACACGTACAATGAATACGACAACGCCCGAACCCCATGGACGTGCGCATGGATTCTGTTCAGCAAGCGCGGTACTTTCCAGGATCCGGACAACGGTACGATCCCACCTGGCCCGTATGGGTTGCATTTGCGGGGACACTTGTCCTGGCCGGTTTTGCGATCAGTGCAATGATCTTTCACGAAATCCCTCTGCGGTTACCGGTATGTGTGCTGTACACCATGACGAAAATTCCCTGCGCAACCTGCGGCACCACACGGGCATTCTGGGCACTGGCGCGCGGACACATCATGCAGGCGCTGGCGTTTCAGCCGTTGATCATCACACTGTACATCATCTGCACGGCGCTGACCATTCTGGATCTTACCGTCTGGCGAATACGCGGAACTCAGGTGTTGCCCCGCTGGCTATCCCATCTGCGGATCTCCGGATGGAGCATCCTGATCGTGATTGCGGTCAACTGGTTGTATCTCGTTCTGTATCTGAGTCCGCGCGTGCATCGATGGCTTGGCTGGCCGACCTGGTGGGAGTAAGACAATTGCCCGGCAGTACCGCGAAACACGCGCCCCATCCGGTTCATTCCACGACCGGTGCCCACCCACTGAACTGGATACACAGACTGACAATGATTTTCCCGTTCCGGCCGGTTAACGGTCCTCTGCCGGAGAACGCGTCCATAGACTGACGACCACGGTCGCCACGGTGGACAGCATGAACGCGGGTACGAGTTCGTATATCTGCGTTTTCAACACGGGCGTCTGGTTCCAGACGATGGTCACGACCGTGCCCGTAATCATACCGGCGAGCGCACCCCACCGGTTTGTCTTCGGCCAGAACAGTCCGAGAATGACGATCGGCCCGAATGCGGCACCCAGACCGCTCCAGGCAAACAGTACGAACCAGAAGACGAGTTCTCGCGCATAGAACCCCAGGAATACGGACAGAACGACAATGACAAAGACGGTCCACCGGCTGTAGCGCACCAGCCGGTCCTGTGCGATTGCCGCTCCGCGACACAGAATCTTTTGATAGATGTCGCGAACCACGCCGGATGCGGCCACCAGCAACATGGAATCCGCCGTTGACATAATGGCCGCCAGAACGGCGGATATGGTCAGACCGAACAGCAGGGGATGCAGGTGCTCCTGAGCCAGCGTGGGGAACAGGTTTTCCACGTCCCGGTTCGGTAACATGGTCACCCGCGGAAAGTATGCACGACCGGCAACTCCGGCGAGTACGGCACCGATGCCCATCACGATGTTCCAGAACGTCCCCCAGAGCGCGGATATCCGGAGATTGCGCGGATTGTCGATCGACATGTAGCGGACGAGAATGTGCGGACTGCCCGGCGAGCCCAGACCGATGCCGAGAAACCCGATAAGTGCACCGACTCCGATGGCCCAGGGGTCCAGCATCCAGGCAGCGTCTTCCTGCAACCGCTGAACGAGACCGTGCCAGCCGCCGAGATCGACGATCGCTTTCACCGGCAAAACCACCAGACCGATCAACATGAATACCGCCTGCAATACGTCTGTCAGACTGACGGCCAGGAATCCCCCGAGTAACGTATAAAACAGGACAATGGCCGCTGTCAGCAGTACACCGGCGGTCATGGACATTCCGAACGTCGAACTGAACGCTTTGCCCCCGCCAACGAATTGCGCCGCAATGTAGGTCACCATGAAGAGTACAATGATCGTGACGGAAACCCAGCGGAGCAGGTGCGACCGATCGTGGAACCGTGATGCGAGAAAGTCCGGAATCGTGATATCGTCCATTCGTGCGGTCCACTCCCGCAACCGCGGTGCGAGAGACAGGAACATCCAGAACTCGACGAGTGTATACCCGAGTATGGCCCAGATGGCGGATACACCCCGGACATACGCCATCCCGGTAACGCCGATAATGAGCCATGCCGATCGGCCGGATGAAACAGCGCTCAATGCGACAACGAAACTGTTCAGGCGACGACCGGCGAGGAAGAACTCTCTGAGTCCCCGTGATGAAAATCGTGTGGCCAATATCCCGATGGCGAGCACCATGAGAAAATAGCCCACAAACGCGACGAGCACCATGGATGGTTCCCCCCTCCACCAAATCCACTTATGGAACCCGCGCCCATTATACCGCGAAGTGCAGGGCGATGACAGGACGATCTGCAGCGAAATCGGGGCAGGCAATGGGACACGGTGTGTCCCGATGGACCCCGCGATAAACTGTCATACAGGATGCTCTGACACCCGACACCTGGGACCTGACCCCGGTGTCGATCGGTTCATCCGCTCATTGGGTGCATCCCCTGTCCCATTTCCTGTCCCGATCCCGGGAGATATTGCTTGCATTCCCCCATACGGACCGATATGATACAGTACATGCGTGATCCCCGAACCATCATGGAGGTCGTCTCATGGCCGATAGCCGGGAAATCGAACAGAAGGTGATCCAGATCATCGCGGAGCAACTGGAAAAAGACCCGAACCAGATCAAAATGGACTCCCGCTTTATCGAGGATCTCGGTGCGGATTCTCTTGACGTCATGCAGATCGTTATGAATCTGGAAGAAGCCTTCGGCATTCAGATCCCGGAAGAGGATACGGAAAAAATTCAGACCGTCGGCGACGCCGTCCAGTACATCGTGCAGTACACATCTTCGGCATCGGCAGAGAGCGGTTGACGTTCCAAAGACCGGAACCCGGTTCCCTGCAGGAGCGGCCCTATGCGTAAACGCGTGGTCGTAACGGGCGTTGGTATCGTGTCTCCGCTGCATGCGACGACGGAAGGCACGTGGGAGGGTCTGATTACCGGAAAAAACGGAATCGGCCGCATTACCCGGTTTGACTATCCGGACGACTTCCCGGTTCAGATCGCCGCAGAGGTCAAAGACTTTGATCCCCTCCAGTATGTGGCAAAACGCGATCTCAAGAAAATGGATCTGTTCATTCTGTATGCGATTGCGGCGACGGAACAGGCACTCGCCATGGCGCGATATCAGGTACGTCCGGAGGAGGCGGACCGGGTCGGGGTCATCATCGGATCGGGGATCGGCGGGTTTCCCTTAATCGAAGAGATGCACAAAGTCCTGCTGGAGAAGGGGGCCCGCTGGATCTGGCCCGCGTTTATTCCGGCGGTCATTGCCAACATGGCGGCCGGCGTGATCTCCATTCGTACCGGCGCCAGGGGACCGAATCTCGCACACTGTACTGCTTGCTCGACCGGTGCACATGCCATCGGCGAGGCCGCGCGGATCATTCAACGCGGCGAAGCCGACGTGGTCATCGCCGGCGGCACGGAGGCTTCCATCACACCGCTTGCCGTTGCCGGGTTCGCCGCCATGCGCGCACTCTCCCGCCGCAATCACGAACCGGAAAAAGCCTGTCGACCGTTCGATGCGGAACGCGACGGGTTCGTCATGGGAGAAGGCGCCGGTATATTGATTCTGGAATCTCTGGAACACGCACTGGACCGCGGTGCCGATATCCTGGCCGAACTCGTCGGCTACGGTCTGAACAGCGATGCCTACCATATCACCGCACCGTGTGCGGATGGAGACGGCGCCATTCGTGTGATGCGTATGGCATTGAAAGACGCAGATCTCCAACCGGAAGACGTCGACTATATCAATGCACATGGAACCTCCACCCCGCTGAATGACGCGATCGAAACGATGGCCATTAAGAGAGTCTTTGGTGAACACGCGTATCGACTGGCGATCAGTTCCACCAAGTCGATGACCGGCCATCTCCTGGGTGCCGCCGGGGGACTGGAGGCGGCGATCTGTGTGCTGACCATCCGCCATGCGATCATCCCGCCGACCATCAATTACGAAGTCCCGGACCCGGAGTGCGATCTGCATTATGTTCCGAATCGGGCGGAACGGCGTCCGGTCCGTGTGGCAATGACGAATTCCTTCGGATTCGGCGGGACAAACGCCTGTTTGATCTTCCAACGGTTCGAAGAGTAATCCTCTCCGGACAAATCCGGCGTTGCATGGTCAAAACGGATGTCGGGATGTATATTTAAGGGAGTGCAATGGGTGGATGGACGACCGCCCCGTTCTCAACAGGTTGAATCTCTTGCAGGAGGCGGACGGATATGGTTTCACTGACACCCAAGGCTGCAGAAATGCTGAAAGAGATGTTGAAACAGTATCCGGACAAGGACTACGCGTTGCGGGTTCAGATCGTTCCCGGTGGGTGTTCCGGTTTTCAATACCAGATGGTGTTTGATGACGAAATCAAGGACGATGACGTCGTCTTCGAGCACAACGGGGTCAAGGTCGTGGTGGATCCGGTGAGTTACCAGTTTGTACAGGGGGCGGAAATCGATTTCGTCGACGGTTTGATGGGCCGTGGATTCACGGTGCGCAATCCGAATGCCACGGCAACCTGCGGTTGTGGGCATTCCTTCTCGGTGTAATGACATACCATGCGGAACATCACGATCGGCGGGTGGTTGGGACTGTGTGTGTTGCTCGTATCGAGCGGCTGGGTTCATGCGGACTGTCTGATCCGGAAAGACGGGCGGTCTTTTTCTGGTCGCGTTGAACCCCGAGCACACGGATATCGCCTGATCCGGGCGAACGGTCCGGATCTGTACTTCCGCCGATCGGCGGTGGCCGCGATCAGAAAGGGTACGGACTGCACACGTAGACCCCCGGCCTCTGAACGTTCCGGCACGGTGGCGCCGGCGGTTCCAACATCGGCCCGATCGCCGGGTCCGGCGATCCCCCGTGTGCGCCTGTCGAAACGACCGTTTCGCGGGGAACCGATCTCGTTGAACGTTGTGCATGCCGATCTGCGGGACGTCCTCCATTTACTTGCCGATTCCGGGGGATACAATCTCGTTGTCGCACCGGACGTGCAGGGTGAGGTCACGCTCAACGTACGGGACGTTCCCTGGGATCAACTGTTCGACTTGCTGGTGCACATGTACGGTTATGCGTATCATCGCGTGGGTACGGTACTGATCGTTGCCCCGCGAGATCGGATCCTGCAGATGCATGACCCGTGAGCACACCCGATGGCCGTTTCGAAACCGGTACTGCGTGTGGGTACGCGCGGCTCGAAACTCGCGCTGGTTCAGACGTCCCACGTGATCGCATACCTGCAGCGGCTCGGTCTGGCGACCGCCGTGGTCACGATCCGCACCACGGGTGACCGCCGCCATCAACCGCTATACGGGATCGGGGTGAAGGGGGTCTTCATCAAGGAGATCGAACAGGCGCTGCATGACCGCAGTATCGACATTGCCGTCCACTCGGCCAAGGACCTGCCGACGGAACTGTCCCCGGAATTCGTAATCGTCGCATACCTTCCCCGCGCCACACCGTGGGACGTCTGGATCGCGCCGCATGATCGCCTGGAGACCATACCTCCGGGAGCCCGTGTCGGCACGTCCAGCCTGCGCCGAATGGCGATGATCCGGTGGAAACGGCCGGACGTTGCACCCGTGCCGATCCGGGGAAACGTCGACACCCGCCTGCGAAAACTGGAAACGGGCCAGTACGACGCCATCGTGATGGCTGCTGCCGGTCTGGAACGACTGGGGTGGATGGCAAAGATTCGAGAAGTTCTGCGACCCCCGGAATTTGTTCCCGCGGCCGGACAGGGGGCCATCGCCGTCGAAATCCGTCGGGACAGTCCGTGGTGGGATGACCTTCGTCAGATGGATGACCCCGCCACGCGCCAGGCTGTTGAAACCGAACGGGCGGTCATTCGACGCCTGCGGGCCGGGTGCCATGCGCCGGTCGGTGTATACGCCACAGCACACCGTACGGGAACCCGCTGGCACATTCGGGCACAGGCCCGTTGCTGGCTGCCGAACGGACGTCGAACATGGTACGCGGTCGCGGAGGGTTCGTCCCCGGAAACGGTCGCGGAAACACTCGTCACCCATCTGCAGGCGCAACCTGAATTTCAGCGGTGGTATGAGGGTGCCGAATGAGTTCTCTGTGCACGATCTTTCAGGGACCCCGAACGGCGTATTGCTGGACAGATGCCCCACCGAACGCGCTGGCGGAAGCACGCAGTGTGATCTTCGACGTCCACCCGCCGCCGGTAGACATCCTGTGGACCCCCTTCGACAGTACCTGGTATCCGTGGACGACGTCTTCCGAAACAGATCTGAAACGTCGACTGGAAGATGACCTTGCACCCCCGATCGTCTGGTGGACCGAACGTGCACAAACTGCAGAAGAAATCCTGTCCCGTCTGCATGTGCCCTATACGGTGCATCCCGTACACGTCCCGACACCGACGCGCACGCCCGAGGTGATTCTGACGCGTCCCTGGCCGGATGCATGGGAACTCATGCGAGAACTGCGTGCACACGGGATCGCCGCACTGCCGTTTCCGGTGATCACGTTTGTGCCGGGAGATCCTCCGGATCCCGGTTGGCAGTCCGCGGACAGGGCATGGGACTGGGTCGTCCTTACGAGTCCCCGCGGTGTCGAATTCCTCCGCGATTGGATCGAACGGTATCCCTGGCTCGGATCCGTTTTGCGGACAGCGCGGTGGGCGGTGATCGGTCCGGCTACCGCACACGCACTGCGTACGATGGGCGTTGCAACCGTCTGGATGCCTGCGCACACGTATCAGGCCGAAGGACTGATCGAACTGTTTCGGCAACACGACATCCGGAACCGTCGCATTCTCCTGGCACGTACATACGGACGGTCTGTCCTTCGGGTCGCGTTGCAAGATATGGGCGCACACGTGACCGAATGGATCCTGTACCGTACGGTGGCCTATCCGCAGGACCGCCTGCAATGGTTGCGACCCTGGTTGACCCCGGCTCGATGGGTGGTCTTTACCAGTCCATCCACAGTGCGGGCATTCCTCGCGTTTCTTCAATCGGTGGGAATGCCGTTTTCGTACCGTGTCATCACGATCGGACCGATCACCTCCCGGGCAGTCCGTGCACACTCCATTTCGGTCGATCGAGAATCCGTCCGCGCCGACCGGTCCACACTGATCGCCACGATTACCGAAACCGTTCACGCATAACGTCATATTGCCGGGACCGGGTCCCAGGCGTCGGGTGTTCGGTATCGGGATGGGGGAATGGCATGGTAACGGAATCGATACACCGCTGTCGACATGGACCGTTCCGTGTCCCATTGCCTGTTTCGGTTTCAGCTCGCTGCACTTGAAGGTCAGGTCTTTCCATCGATAGAATAGCGGTTCTATATTTCCACGCCGGAGATGCCATCATGCTCGGTCGTTTGTTCAAATACGGTGGCGTTCTGTACGGACTTTTCCACGCCTGTATCGTCTGGGCGGTGCAGTCCAGCATTCTGGAGACCCTTCCCGCTGCCGAAGTGTACCGTCGGGCCTGCGCTGCCTGCCACGGACCGGACGGTCGTGGCTATCCCGGCGGAGAGTGGCGCGAACGTACGGCCCTGAAAGTGCCTCCACCGGACTTTACGGATCCGAAGTTCTCCTCCCGGGAACCCCTGGCCGACTGGATCACCGTCATCCGTGAGGGAGGACCATCCCGGGGACTGTCCTCTCAGATGCCCGCGTACGGGCTTGTGCTCTCGGATCACAAGATCCACGAACTCGCCACATTTATCAAAACCTTCGGACACGATCCGCGCTACCCCCAGGGGGAACTGAACTTCTTACGTGCGCTCGTCACCACAAAAGCCTTTCCGGAGGACGAGTTCATCCTCATCTACCGATACGACCGGTTGCGTCCAACAGAGGACGTACCGTACCGGATACGTCCGACGGTCTATTACGCCCGCCGCTTTGGTCCAGACGGGCAGATCGAGGTGAAAGCCACCCCGGAGATCGAACCGCAGTCCACCCGTACCCCGTGGGAACTGGAAATCGGCCTGAAATGGTCGCTCATTCATGATCTCCACCGTCTGTGGATCCTCACGATCGGAGCCGAAACGGCCATTCCGGTCCGGTCCGAAGAACCGATCAGGATCGCGCCATACGTGGCAATGGGCAAAGCCCTGGGCGATCGGTGGACGTTGCAGACCAGTGTACATCTGATGCTGAGTACACGTCCGACGGATGTGCCCTCGCAGTTGCGGGTTGCGGCAATCGTCCACTGGTTGCCCATGGAAAGCCTCCGGGGACTGTTTCCCGGACTGGAAGTGTTCATTCAGCGGGACCTGGGTGCCGGTCACGAATTTCAGGTGTGGCTGGCCCCACAACTACGGATTACGTTGACCCGCCGCGGGCATGTGGCGCTGACCGTGGGACCGGTATGGGAATTGACCCACACCCGGGAGATCCGGTACCGTATTCACGCATTCCTGCTCTGGGAATATGTCGATGGTCCGTTCTGGAAGGGATGGTAACTCCCCGGTCGTCCGTCGACCGCTCCGGTCGGCCCGATGCGGCGCAGGTGCCCGCATTCGGGGATGGATCGTCCTGTCCATATTGCTGAGCCTTCTCATCGGATCCGCAGGCGCAGTGCAGGAATCGGCCAAACCGTCTCCATCCGCCGGCCAGACCGTACAGGAATGGACGGAACGGTTCCATACGGCCGAACAGGCGTTCCGTGAAGGTCGATGGGAACAGGCGGTACCGGCACTCCGACAATTGATCCGGGATATTGAAACGACCCGCATGGTCCGTTCCCTGACCGATGAGGAACGGCAGATCTATGAAAGGACCCTGGACTACCTCGGACGCTACGCGCTACAGGTGGGACGTCCCGGAGAAGCCCGCATTTATTACACCATCCTGCTGCAAACCAACCCCCGGTATACTTTCCCGGATACGCCCCCACCAGAAGTCGCCGCGTTCTTTGAAGAACTGCGCAGTCAGACGATCGGACACCTCTCCCTACAGGTCCAGGTGCCGGACGCCGAAATTTTCCTGTACGACGAAAAAGTCGGTACCGGCGTTCTGCGGGAACATCCCCTCGTTGCCGGCACCTATCAACTCCGCATCGAACGTCCGGGGTATGCGCCGTACCAGAAGTTGCTGACCATTCGGGGCGGACAACACCTCGACCTCGGGACGATCGAACTGGAACGTACCACGGGGATCGTGTTCGTGGCCACCGCACCCGCTGGCGTGATCGTTCGTATGGACGGTCAACCGGTGGGCGTCACAGGGGGGAAAGCGCCGGAAGACGTCCGCTCGTACGCGGAAATTCGCGGATGGCCACCGGATGCGTTTTCCGATTACCTGGCCATCCCGGTGGAAAACGGTGGGGAACACATCCTGGAATTCGAAAAACCCTGCTATGCGTCCGTGCAGGTGATTGTTCGTACCGCCCCCTTGCAGGACGTATATGTCGAACCCGTCCGATTAAAACCGGCACTCGGCAGGATCCGACTGCAGGCCAATGGCATGGCTGATGTCTTCATCGACGGGGATCGCGCGGGGGACACCCGGGACGGCCAGTTTACGGTATGCGCGGGTTCGCACGTAATTGCAGTGCAAAACACCTGGTCCGCATGGCAAAAAGAAGTCGTGGTCGTGACTGACGAGATCCTTGATCTGCGCGTTGACCTGAAACCCCGAATCGTGTTCCTCGGTAGCGTGATCGATCCGGGAGGTTCGAAAGTCATTCATGCGGAAGCCGTTCAGCACCTGCAGAAGGTAACTGCACAGTTACGCCACACGGAGTGGGTCGTACCCCCGCAGAACGAGACGTCGCTGAATCCCCAGACCGCCGCGATGGAATTGTTTCGCACCTGGCAAAACGGTGATCGCGCCGGCTGGCAGCACCGTATCCGGTCACTTGTTGCACACTACCGCGCCCGAATGTTTGCCCTGCTCCACGTACCCTACGAGACGGCACCTCAGCATGTAGATTTTCTGCTGTTTTCCGATCTCGCAATGGAACCCGACCGGATACGTATCGACGTCAACGATGCGAACGCCTGGACTGCATTGCAAAACGCGCTCGACCGTGAGGATACTCTGCATGTACCGCTGCTTCCGATTCAGGTGGCCTGGACCACGGATGCGACCTATCCCACACTGTTCTGGTTCGATGTGCAGACACTGCGCGGCGTGGACCCCCTCCCACGTGCCGGTGACCGGATTTATTCGATCCAGGGGATTCAACTGGACAGTCCACAGGCCCTGCGTAAAGCGTATGCTGCGCTGCGTCCAGATGCACGGGTACCGGTGCAGTTCGGTCCACCCGAAGGCGGACAGATTCGTGTGGTGGAACTGCCCGTGATTATGACGCCGATCGAACCCCGCCTCCGGAACGGTATTGACCTGTGGCATCGCAAGGCCTTCGGTTACCTCCGCTGGGCAGAGTTTCCCGGAAAAGACTCGCGAACGGCCATCGCCCGGCTGAACCTTGCCCGGGTACTCATGCATTTCCACGAATGGCGCAGTGCCCTGGAGTGGTTGCAACGGGTGAAACTGCGACGACCGCGGGGAATCCGGGAAGGGACCGTACGGTACTATATGGCGGAGTGCTATTTCGAACTGGGATTGCCCGGGGAAGCCCGTGAGATCCTGAACGCCCTCCTGGACGACCGCACATCCACGGTCGAACACGATCTCGGGCCGGCCGTGCACGACCTCGCACAGGAACTCCTGTCCCTGATAGAACAATGACACCAGAAAAAGTGACGCATTTAATCCCGTAATATCGCGTTGCGCCCCCTACCTATCGCTGGGATTCTCCGCAGGCCGGGCAGATGGTTGTGCGTGCATGCAGCAAACGTGCACAATTCCAGCAAATCCGTCGCAACTGCCGGGCGCCGTTCGCCGATGGATTCACCATACGGTCCATTCCGTGCAGTCGAACAGATGGCGACGGCGCAGGCGTCGCCTGACGCACGGCCATGCGCAACGCCTGCAGGAACTCGTCCGCCGTCTGGAACCGCTGGGAGCGCAATCGATGCATCGCTTTCATGATCAATTGACTGATGGGGATCGGGATCTCCGGTCGCAACTGGTGTGGTGTCGGGCATCGTCCCTGCAGGATCTTCTGACGCAACACTTTCAAATTGACATCAAAAAAGGGCAGTTGACCCGTCACGGTTTCGTAAAAAATAATTCCGATTGAGTAAATGTCGGATGAAAAGGTCGCTTTCCCCTCCAGCTGTTCCGGCGCCATATAGGGTGGACTGCCGATCACCGTATGGGCATAATTCGTGTCCTTAAGCCATTTGGCAATCCCGAAGTCGGCCACCTTGATGACGCCGTCCTCCCGGATCAGAATGTTCGCCGGTCGTAGGTCCCGATGCAGGATCCGGTGTTCATGCGCAAATCGGATCGCCTCGGCCACCTGTTCGATGATGCGAACGGCTTCCTGCCAGGGAAGCATCCGTTCCTCATCCAGCCGTTGGGACAGGGATCGGCCGGGGACAAATTCCATGACAAAAAAGAAAATTCCCTCATACTGAGTGACTTCAATGAGCCGAACGATATTCGGGTGATGGAGGCGTTCCAGCATGCCGGGTTCATACATCAGATACTCGGGGCCGCGGTCCTGATGGTGGGGAACCTTGATGGCCACACGCGTCCGGGTGCGCGTGTCCAGGCCTTCGTAAACAGTACCGAATCCGCCGCTACCGATGACCCGCAAAATGCGGTACGGTCCGATCGTCTGATCACGTCCGATAAGTAATGCCATGCTCGTTTGGGGCCCCTTGCCTCGGATTGAAGGTGGTGTTCACCATACCGCAAACCCGAAGAAAATGCAACAGGAACAAACCCTGACCTATCATCAGTTTTCATGAGAGCTTCTCCGTAGCGGTGATCCAGTCGA